>NZ_JBTRXV010000061.1:0-25714 GCF_054608695.1 Thiomonas sp. | reverse complement strand
GAAGTGGAGTTTGCATGCTAGGACGGCTCCCGGGGCAATACAAGGAACCCAAGGAACTGCACTGGGGTGTGAGCAGACCGTGCGCCAGGCCAGCAATCCTGAAAGAGATCACCGCATCAGGGCAGCGCGATTCTGGAATAGGACCTGCCGCGCGACCCGGGCAAGCCACTTCATGGGTTCGGATCTTGCCTGCAGAGTTCTGAAGCAGGCACTTGGATGCATTCCATCGCGCTTCGTCGGCGATGTTCTCGAGAACTTTTGGTGAAAGCACATCATGCGCGAAGACGACGACAACAGCCCGACATTACCCCTGCCGCATGCGGTGCAAGAGCGCAGTGCGAGCGAGCCGACGCCGTTGCTGATGCATGTTCCGGTCAACATTCGCAGCATGTCGCTGGTGCTTCTGGCCTCGTTGGCAAGCATCTTCGTACTGAGCTGGGCCAAGGCCGTTTTCATACCGCTCATGACGAGTCTGATGCTGAGCTACGCACTTTCGCCGGCGGTGAACTGGCTGGAACACCGACGCATACCTCGCTGGCTCGGTGCCGCCTTGATCCTGTTGACGATTTGCAGCGCAGTAGGCGTTGCCGCGTACTTGCTGAGTAACCAGGCGACGAGGCTGGTTGTCGCCTTACCGGCTGCCGTCCAAAAGTTCAAGATGGAGATCAAGCCCAGCAATGGAAATCACGACACAGCACTGGAGACGGTGCAGAAAGCCGCAACCCAAATTGAAAAGGCGGCCGGGAATCGGAGGGAGGTTCGCAACAGCCATGAAGCCATGCGCGTGGTCGTTGAGCCTTCGAGTTTCAATGTCAAAGACTATTTGTGGTCGAGCACGATCGGCTTGTTGACCCTGCTTGGTCAGACCGCAGCCGTGCTGTTCCTGACCTACTTCCTGATCATTTCTGGCGATAGCTTCCGACGCAAGCTGATCAAGCTGGCCGGACCGAGTTTGAGCAGCAAGAAAATCACGCTGCAAGCTCTCCATGAAATTACCGATCAGATCCAGCGCTATCTGCAAGTGCAGATTTTCACGAGTGCGCTGGTGGCCGTGCTCACCGGGCTGGCGCTGATGGCGCTGGGTCTACAAAACGCCGCAGTCTGGGGCATTGTGGCGGGTGTCTTGAACCTGGTGCCTTATGTCGGCTCACTGATCACGGCATCCACATCGGGACTGGTCGCTTTTTTGCAGTTTGGCTCTCTCGACATGGCCCTGGTCATCGGCGGGGTTTCCCTGGGGATCCATACGCTGGTTGGCAATTTGCTGACGCCTTGGCTGACCAGTCGCAGCAGCCAACTCAGCCCGGTGGCCGTCTTTGTCGGATTGCTCGCCTGGGGGTGGCTCTGGGGGGCCTGGGGTTTACTGCTTGGTGTGCCGATTCTGATGATCGTCAAGGCAGTTTGTGATCGTTTGGATGGCTTGAAGCCGATTGGTGAATTTCTCGGATCTTGAGCGGCTTGGCGCTGCCGACCTGATGATCGGGCCGTGCCAAGCTCGATTTTCAGACTTCACATAGGACGCTACGGGCGGCCAAGGGTATGCGCTGGCGCGTCCGACGCCGCTGCGCAGTGCCCAGAGATCGGCAGAGTCTGGGCACCGCGCGGCCTTAATACATGACGCAGCATGGCTAGCGTGCAATATCCTCAAGCCGGCGCTTCGTCACTTTCGGGCCCATCGTGGCAACGACGAGGAAAACCCCCACCATGGCTGCGGCGATGAAACTGAACACCCCCATGGCTCCATAGTGCCCCAACAGCCAAGCGATCAAAAATCCGCTGAACACCGCGCTGATACGGCTGAACGAATACACGAAGCCCACAGCTCGCGCCCGGATGCGCGTCGGGTAAAGCTCGGACTGGTAAGCATGAAACGCAAAGCTCATCCAGTTGTTGGCCAGCGTGACCAGGATGCCAAACAGCACAATCGGCAGCGCAGCCACAGAATTGGCGAACAGCAAGCCGGCACCGGCGACCACCAGGGCAGCGATGCCGATCTGCCACTTGCGCTCAAATCGGTCCGCAAACACCAAACCGATCAGTGGCCCCACGGGATTGGCCATCGCGATGATGAAGGTGTACTCCAGCGATTTGGTGACATCCAGCCCCTTTGAAATCAGGTAGGTCGGTGCCCAGACCGCAAAGCCGTAAAAACCAACGGTCTGCAAGATATTGAACAGGATGAGCATGGTGGTGCGGCGACGGTAGGCGTCGTGCCACATTTCCATCCATGCGCCGCGCACCGTTTCGTCCTCTCCCGCCACCACGACCGGTTGGGGCAGCGGCCGCCCCGTCTCGGCCTGCACCTTGCCCTCAATGGTGCGCATGATGCGATCGGCCTCCTCGTGCCGGCCGTGCTGCGCCAGCCAGCGGGGAGATTCGGGCAGGCGCAGCCGGATGAACCAGACGAACACCGCGCCAATCGCGCCAATGATCGCCACCCAGCGCCAGCCGTCCAGCCCCATGATTTGCTGCGGAACCAGCATCCACCCGAGGAACGCCACCACCGGAACCGCCGCAAAGGCAAAGACCTGGTTGAACGCGAAATATTGTCCGCGTTGCGCGCGCGGCGCCAGTTCCGACACGTAACTGTCGATGTTCACCAGCTCCACGCCAATGCCGATGGAGGCGATGAAACGCCAGATGTCGATGCTCATCGCCGTGTGCTGAAACGCCATGATGAGCGTGCCCGCGCAGTACCACAGCAGCGACCAGGTATAGATCGCGCGCCGCCCATACCGGTCCGACAGCCAGCTCACGAACAGGGTGCCCACCCACAAACCGCCGAACAGCGCGGCGACGAAGCTGGCAATGCCCTCCATGCCGAACAGGCCCTTGGTGGTGGCGGTGAACACCCCGCTCTTGAACAGGCCGGGGGCGATGTAGGCGGTGAGGAACAGGTCGTAGAACTCGAATGAGCCGCCCAGCGACAACAAGGCCACCATGTTGCGCACGGTTCTGGAAGGCGGCAGGCGGTCGATGCGCGCGGCGATGGTTGGACTCTGGGGCGAAAGCGCCGCAGCGACAGGTCTTGAAGCCAAGTCCTGTGGCGACGATGCTGGAGTTACGGGTATTGAAGCCATGTCTTGTCTCCTGATGTCTTTGGGTTGTTTCAAAATTCAGAGAGCACCTTCAGTGAAGCGCTCTGGCTGAACCGGTTGGCGGCCTACGAGGCAGCTTGCATCTCCCGCGAGCAAGCTTGAACAACGCAGAGCAAGGCAGGCCGCAACGGCCTCGCTCGGAGTCTCCGGTGGTGGATCGACGACAACATGGCGCATGCCTCCATCAAGGTTTGGTTCATGCCATACGCCTTGACCGGGAATTGCTGGAAAAGCATGCGACCAGCCTTGGCCAGCACAGACGTCCGTGCCGGAACCCGTTTTTGACAGGGACAAAGGTGCGTTCACAGCGCGCTGCCACGCATTTCACCCTCACTGTCATGATGCGTTGTGCGGAGTTTCAAGCACTTCGTCATCCAGGCGTTGGGATGCAGCGCTTCGTCTTGTACAGATCTTCGAGTTGGTCGTATTCGGCCAGACCGATGAGCGTGTTGAACTCGGCAAAGGTGATCATGTCCCGGACCTTGTTCGCCGTGCTCTTGGCCGTCCGGAGTTCCTTCAAGTACGACTCGACCGCTTTCGCTGCGGCGTACAGTGGGCCGAGAGGGTAGATGGCGATCCCGAAACCCAATCCCTCGAGTTCATCGGCGCGCAGCAGGGGGGTCCGGCCACCCTCGATCATGTTGGCGAGCGTCGGCGTGTTGGGAAACGCCTCATTGATCCGCCTGAGTTCGTCCACGTTCTCGGGAGACTCAATGAAGATCACGTCGGCGCCGGCCTGCTCGTACGCTCGTCCCCGCCGCAGCGCTTCTTCCAGGCCATGGCTGGTCCGAGCGTCCGTGCGTGCAACGATGACGAAATCATCGTCCTGGCGCGTGTCGACGGCCGCCTTGATCTTCTGCACCATGTCCTCCATCGGGATGACCTCGCGCCCCAGCATGTGGCCACACTTCTTGGGGGAAACCTGGTCTTCGAGCTGGATGCCGCAGACGCCCGCTTTTTCGTATTCCCTGACCGTGCGCTTCACGTTGATGGAATTGCCAAAACCGGTGTCGCCGTCGGCCAGCACGGGGATGTTCACAGCCTCGGCGATATCGCCCGCCCGCTTCAGCATCTCGCTCATCGTGAGCAAACCCACGTCGGGCGCACCCAGCACGCTGGCCGAGGCGCCGTAGCCCGTCATATACACGGCGTCGAACCCACAGCGCGCGATGATCTTGGCGCTCAGCGCGTCATAGGCGCCGGGTGCAACGAGCAGTTGCTTGGCCCGAAGGAGGTGCTTGAGTTGGGTCGTTTTTTTCATGAGACAAACCTTTTTGAGTTGAATGCGTTCGCTTCAAGCAAGCTGGAGTGGTGTGTGGTGCGGATGCAGATCCGTTCTTTTCCCGGCCTTGAGGACCTGCCCCGGAACGTCGTGACCGAGGAAGTGCGGCAGATCTTTCGCGATCGCGAGCAGCCGATCCAGATCGACGCCCGTGGAAATGCCGCACGACTCCAGCATGTGCACCAGATCCTCGGTGCAGATGTTGCCCGTGGCACCGGGCGCAAAGGGGCAGCCGCCGATTCCGCCCAGCGAGGCGTCGAAGCTGCGGGCGCCAGCCTCGATGGCGGCGATCACATTCGCCAGTCCCATGCCGCGCGTGTTGTGAAAATGCAGGGTTAGCGGAACTTCCGGGAACGTCCGCAGGAAAATCTGTACCAGTTCTCCGACCTGTCTTGGCGCGGCCATGCCAGTCGTGTCGGCGAGCGTCACGCTGTGCATGCCCATGTCGAGGTCGTGCGTGGCAGCCCACAAGATCTTGCTTGGCGCCTGGTCGCCGTCGAACGGGCAACCGAAGGCTGTGGCGATGGTGCCGTTCACGCGCACCTCGGTCCCCCTGACCATGGCCATGACACGGCGGAACTGTTCCAGCGATTGTTCACAGCTCATGCGCATGTTCGCCAAGTTGTGGCGCTCTCCGATGGACATGACCAGGTTGATTTCATCCACCCCACAGGCCAGTGCCCGCTCGCAGCCGCGTTCGTTCGGGACCAGGCAGACATAGGCCACATCGGCCGCCCTGGTGATTCCACGCATGACTTGCTCGGCGTCCCGCAGGTTGGGTATCGCCTTGGGCGAGACGAAAGAGGTCACCTCGATCTTGGCCAGGCCGGTCCGGGAAAGCCGGTCAATCAGTCGGATCTTGTCTTCGGTCGGCACAAATACCGACTCGCTCTGGAAGCCGTCACGCACGGCGACATCTTGGATCGAAACCCGCATGGGCGATTTCGAGAACAGCATGTTTGTGCTCCTATTGATGTTTGCCAAATCCGTGACAGTCCGAACCTCTCCCCACCCCAACCCTCCCCATGCATGGGGAGGGGACCGTCTCCTCCCCCACCTTGTGGGGGAGGCTGGGAGGGGGAGCTTTGTGCGCCGCTTTGAGTCTGTCGCCAATTCTGGAAATCTCAATAGGCTGGCGATGGCCGCCTAAACGACGCCCTGCGCCCTGAGTTCGTCGACGGCGCTGCTGTCGATGCCAATCGATGCCAGCACCTCCGCGGTATGGGCGCCAAGCGCGGGGCCGAGCCATTTCGTCCGCCCCGGCGTCTCGCTCAACTTCGGCACGATGCCGGGCAGGTCGATCGCTTGCCCATCCGGCAGGGAGAACCGCCCAATCATGTCGCGCGCCCGGTAATGGGGGTCCGCATGGATGTCGGCCGCCGTATAAATCTTGCTGCACGGAACCGCTGCCGCATCGAGCGTTTTGAGCACATCGTCCAGGTCGTGAGAAGTCGTCCACCTGGAAATCGCTTCGTCAAGCATGTCGTTCTGCTCGACACGGCCATCATTGCGCGCAAGTTTGGGGTCGCCGGCCAGGTCGTTGCGGCCGATGGCCTGCATCATTCGCTTGAAAATGCTGTCCCCATTGCCGGCGATGACGACGTACTGGCCATCCTTGCACAGGTAGGTGTTCGAGGGAGATATCCCCGGCAAGCTGGCCCCCGTGCATGCGCGGACATAACCGGAAACCGAGAACTCCGGAACGAGGCTCTCCATCACGCCGAAGACGGCCTCATACAGTGCAACATCGATGTATTGCCCCTTGCCTCCATTCACCTTGAGGTGATGCATCGCCAGCAGCGCGCCGATCACCCCGTACAGTGAAGCGAGCGTGTCACCAATGCTCACGCCCATGCGTACGGGTGGGCGGTCCGGGTAGCCCGCCAAATGGCGCAGCCCGCCCAGGGATTCCGCGATGGCCGCGAATCCCGGTCTATCCCGATAGGGGCCTGTCTGGCCGTAGCCCGAGACGCGCACCATGACCAGGTCTGGATTGATCTGCGACAGCTGCTCCCAGCCCAAACCCCATGCTTCGAGCGACCCGGGGCGGAAGTTCTCGATCACGATGTCCGCATCCCGAACGAGGTCGCGGACGATCTGCTGGCCCTTCTCCGATTTGAGGTTGAGCGTGATCGATTTTTTGTTGCGGCTCTGCGTGTACCACCACAAGGATGTGCCGTTGTGGAGCTTGCGCCATTTGCGCAGCGGATCGCCATCACCGGGCGGCTCGATCTTGATCACTTCGGCGCCGAACTGGGCTAGAAGACTCGCGGCGTAGGGTCCGGCGATGAGCGTCCCCAGTTCGATCACCTTCATTCCAGCAAGGGGCGACTTCCCGTCGCTGTTCGATGTTTTCGAGCTCATCGAGAAGCATCGCTCAGCTTCATGGCGCCCGGACTGCTTGAATGAACCATTGATCCTCCTATGCGGAATGGCCGGTGCTCGCTGGTTTTGGCAGGTGCGACACCGTGTCATCCGAAGTATGGATGCGGCTTCAAGCGGGGTAAAACGCTATTACGCGAGCCTGCCATCACGAAATACGATGGCAGGCTTGGGGCATAGGGTTCAGGGTGGTTTTCTGAGATGGTCAACCAGAATTCTTGCGGCAACCGAAAGCGCGTCGTAGGAGCGAACGCAAATCGCCAGTTCGCGCTTCGCCCACGGCTCATTCAAAGGAATGGCTTTGATGGCTAAAGATTTCAAATAGGGCTGCGCGCTATTGCTTGGAATGATTCCGATACCCAGCCCAGCATCGACCATCAGGCAGAGTGCGTCATAGCTGGTGACCTGAATGCGCAGCTTCAAGCTTCGTTCAAGTTCAGTTGCTGCCTTGATCAGTTGATGATTGATGGCGCTGCCGGTATGGAGGCCGACATAATCAAAATCGAGTGTTTCGGCGAGACAGGCCGATTGTTTCTGCGCGAGGATGTGATGTCGTGGCGTAATCAGTACGAGTTCGTCGTTATGGTAAGGGAAGATTTCAAGATTCTGACCATGATGCCCCATGGTGAAAATGCCTATATCGGCTGCATTCTCGGCGACAGCCTTGGTGATCACCGTACTGATTTTTTCTTCCAGATGGATTTGCACGAGAGGGTAAACGGCCAAGAAGGATTTCAGTTTTTCTGGAAGGAGTTGGGTGATCGCCGAGATATTGGCAAACACTCGGATATGGCCCCGAATGCCGCTTGAGTACTCCCGCATCTGCGAGTAAATCTCATCGAGATGATGGAGAACGCCCCGCGCCAGATTCAACAACGCAATGCCCGCTGCCGTCGGTTCGATGCCTTTGTTGCTGCGCGTCAGTAACTGGGTGTTGAGTGTCTCCTCCAGTTCACTGAGTCGTTTGCTGACTGCGGACGCCGCGAGATGCTCAAGCTCGGCTGCGGCAGCGATCGTGCCCTCCTCAACGACACTGACGAATAATCTCAGAGAAGTTGGATCGAGTCGCATCATTCTGTCTTTCTCTTCATGATGTTGAGAAGTGGCTCCGTAGATCTGAACAGCATTCCCCGATTCATGCGACTACTGGCGGGTTGCAGGCAGGGCAGAGTTGCATGCGGCGGCCAGTGGTGCATGCGACGAGCCGAATGATGCAATGGGCAATTCGTGACCCACAGGGGGATTGATGGAATGCGGCCTGCTTGAGGGTTGCCAGATTGGCAAAGTAGCGCGCGTCAGGTGTGAACGCATCCAGACCGCACAGCAAGAGTGCCCGGTTGGGACATCGGGCTGCTCACCAGCCTCATGGGCCACCCGCTTCAAGGTGAGGCCTACCACCGCAGCGCTATCTCTTCTTGGCTTTGTTGGCGGCCAGGCGCTGAAGCAACCAGGCCTGTGCTTGGGGTTTGCTCACCTCGGCCAGGGCGCCTACATCCAGAACCAGCCTTGAGCTCGACAGGCAGTGCCCCGTGCGGGCGTCATACAGCACTCCGGTGATGCCGTCGGCCAGAACTTGGTGGCGTCCGTGGAACGACAAT
The DNA here is from genome assembly GCF_054608695.1 of Thiomonas sp. NCBI lineage: Bacteria > Pseudomonadati > Pseudomonadota > Betaproteobacteria > Burkholderiales > Thiomonas > Thiomonas sp. The sequence goes on along the minus strand of NZ_JBTRXV010000061.1, from coordinate 17,354 downwards.
TCCACCACGAGACGTTGGCCCAGCAACAAACGCACTGGCTTCAAGTCGCGTCCGGCATGGGGCAAGGCTTTGCCCTGGATCCAGTGGCCCAGCGCCGCCACGGCACCATCCGTGAGATGGGTGGTCGTCGACATGTCTGAGGGAGGTTCGGTCTTGACGGCGGAGTGCATGCAGGGGTCGCTTCAGGTTGGGGGCGACCCATACCATAGCGTGCCGCTGACTTGTGCATCCGGGCCGCCACGATGAATCCACGCATCGGCCACGCCTCGATCGGCATCTTGAGTGCCGCGCGCCGCCTCGGGGCACGCCTCAGTAGCGCACCAGCACCACGCCAATCACCAGCAAGAAGGCGCCTGAAAGCCGCACCAGATCGACCGGGTGCCGTGGTACGCCGAACAGGCCGTAGTGGTCGAAGATCAGGGAGGAGAGCATCTGGCCAGCGACGAGCAGCGCCACGAACGCCGCCGTACCGATTCGGGGCACGAGCACGATGGAAATGCCGATATAGATGGCCCCGAACAGCCCGCCGCTCCATGCCCACCAGTGGCTGCGGGCCATGGCGCTGGCCTGGGGCGCCTGGTCACGCAAAACCAGGGCAAGGACGAGCATGCAGATCGTTCCACCGAGATAGCTCACGAATCCTGCCCATGCGGCGGAGTGCAGGCTTGCCCGCAGATCTGCATTGACCGCCTGCTGCATGACGAAGCTGAGTCCGGCGACAACGGCGAGCAGGCTGATTCCAACGAGGGCGGCGAATTGCGGCATGCGCCAGCTTATCGCGGCTTCGCCGCCGGCGTCCAGCGATCTGGGGTGATGGAGCTATTGGTGAGTCGCACTGGCCAATCAGTTAAGTTCAAACTCTACATACTCCACCAGACCTAGCCCTGCCCATGCCGGCTGCCTCCGAACACCGATTCCGCCGCTTGACCCTTGGACTCTATGCCTGCGTTCTGGGCCTGCTGCTCGCAGGCATGGGCTGGTACCTGGCCAGCACTTGGCGCGAACAGTTGCATCAGACGCGCGATCAACTCCATGCCCTGACGCAGTTGACCCATCAAGCGGTCCAGATCCAATTCGATCAATATGCCAGGAACCTGGGCTTACTCGCCTCGCAGCTTCAAGACGGGCACGAACTGGATCCAGGCTTGGTGCGCCGACGGCTGATCCAGTTCGCGCAGTCCGATCGCGGGATCGCCGTGCTGAACGTGGTTGGCGCCGACGGCCAAATCGTCGCCAGCACAGCGCTTGCCACCGGTGCGGTCAAACCCAACCTGAATGCCAACCCCGCGCTGCGCGGTTTCCTGGATCAAGCGCGCGCTCATCCCCGCGCCCTGCAGTTGTTTCATCCCATCGTCAGCCCCTTGGTTCACCGCCTGGTGCTTCATTTCGTTCTGGCTGAACCGACCCAGAACGGCTCCCTGTTCTATCTGATTGGCGGGATCGACATGGGCCGGCAGGTACAGCTCTATCACGCCCTGTTGACGCCCCGCCAGCGTGCGGCTGGCGAGGTGATCGGTGTGCTGGGGCAAGGGGGCTATTTATTCGGCGCCTGGCCGATACCCGGGCTGAACGCTGGGCCACCTGGGGCGCAAGGCAACCTCGACAACTTCTTGCTGCAGCCGCGCAACGGCGCCTTGCAGCAAGACCTGCTCAAACATCCGGAAGCCCTGCAGGGCGATGTCGACGGACTGATCAATATCGGGCTTGCCAAGACCGAATACCTCGGGGCGTTTCAGCGTTTGACCCATTTTCCTCTGTATGCCTTTGTCTTCGCACCCAAACCCCTGGTCTGGCAGAACTGGTGGCACTTGACCCTGGCGCCCCTCATCGGGACTGCCATCGGCATCGCGATGCTGACCCTCATCATGGGTTTGAGCCTGCGCCTGCAACGGCAGTGGTTCCTGGACACACAGCGCAAGAACGAACAGTTGCGCTCGGCTTACCAGGCCGAATCGCGTCAGAGCACCGCACTCGGTTTGCTGGGACAGACTTTGGTGATGACGATGCGCGCCCCGGATGCGCATGCCATCTTGCAGGGATTGTGTGCGCTGGCCACCGAGCGGCTGGGTTGTGCCCTGGTCTGGGTGGGTCGTGCCGCCGTCAATGCGCCGCGCCGCGTGAGTGTTCTCGCCTCGGCAGGGCATGCGGCTTATCTCGATGACATCGAGATTGCGCTCGATGACCCACAGACCGGGCAAGGCCCTTTCGCCCATTGCGTCAGCAGCCGGCAACCCGTCTTTTTTGGCATCGACACGCCGGCATTTCACCCCTGGCGCGATCGCGCACGGGCCTATGGCATCCAGGACATCTTGGCCTTGCCTCTGCCCATGGGCACGGGGCAGATCGACCATGCGGTGTTGTTCTACGGAACACACCCGGGTTTCTTCACCGACGCGCATGTGGTGGACACCTTGCGGCAAATGGTGCAGGAAGTGGCACTGGCCTTACAGTCTTTGCTGGCCACGCAAGCGCTTGAACGGGCGCGCCACGCAGAGTCCGCGGCCAATGCCCGCTACCACCAGATCTTCAGCAACCTTCCTGCTGGCGTGATTGTGTTCAACGCCGAAGGGCGGGTGCAATACTGCAGCGCGGCGTTCATCGGCCTGTACAACCTGGATGTCGATCCGCAGACCTTCGTCGGCCGTCCTTGGCGCGAGATCTGGGCGCAGATCGCCGAGTTGCACGTCAACCCCGAGCAGACCACCCAAAGGGTCAAGGCCCAGATGTTTCACAACCAGGCCGTCGAGGATGAGATTCGGCTTCGCAATGGCCGGGTGCTTCTTGGCAGCTACGTGCCACTGCACGACCAAGGCCAACCGCACGGGGCCTTGTGGAGCTTGCAGGACATCACCTCGCTCAAAACCCAGGAAGCCCAGATCAGAAAGCTCATCAACCAGGATCCTCTGACCGGCTTGGCCAACCGCCGCGCGTTTGACACCCGCCTCGCGCAATGCCTGTACGCGCTCGCATCAAGTCAGCAGCTCGTCGTCGGCATTCTGGATCTGGATTATTTCAAGAACATCAATGATCGGCTTGGCCACCAGGTGGGGGATGAACTGTTGATCGAGGTCAGTCGCAGGCTGGGCCAGGTCTTGCGTGATACCGATCTGCTGGCTCGTTTGGGTGGCGATGAGTTCGGCCTGATCTTGCCCGACTGCCCGAGCCTTGACCATCTGGGGGACATCGCCCAGCGTTTGCTGGACGCCGTGGAACCCCCCATGCAACTCAACGGCCATACCGAGAGCATCAGCCTGTCCTTGGGCTTTGCCGTGCAATTGGATGGCGCCATCGATGGTCCAACCCTTTTGCGCCAGGCGGACATGGCCATGTATGCCGCCAAAGCCGGTGGGCGGCGCCAGTACCGTATCTTTGGCGAGGCGATGGAGGCACAAGTGGCGCGGCATGAGTCCTTGCTGCAATGGGTGGGCCGTGCCTTGCGCGAACATCGGCTGGAACTGCATTACCAGCCGATCCTGTCCTTCACAACAGATGCCAAGGGCCTGCTGGTGGCCAGCGTGCGCAAGGCCGAGGCTTTGCTGCGGTTGCGTGACGAGCTGGGAACCTTGCATGCCGCGGGAGCATTCGAAGAGGTTTTGGATGATCCGCAATTGGCCGTACACATCGGTCGCTACGTCCTGCACGAGGCCGTCTCCCGGGCCCTGCAATGGCGAGCCGAGGGGCAACGTCTGCAGGTTTGCATCAATATCAGCCCTCGGCATTTCCTGGATCGTGGATTTCTTGAGGATGTCAAGCAAGCCCTGAGTGCAGTACCGGCCGGCATCCGCGACCTGATCGAATTGGAGTTGACCGAACACGGCTCACAGCTCAATGGGCAACAGGCCCGAGACGTCGTCAAGGCGTGTCGATCCCTGGGTGTTTGCGTCAGCCTGGACGACTTCGGCACGGGCAGTGCAAGTCTCACACACTTGCAACTTCTCGACGTGTCAACCGTCAAGATTGATCGTCGCTTCACCCGAGATCTGTTCAGTAGTGATGCTGATCTGAGCATCACCTATGGCATGTTGCGTACCGCCCAGATGATGGGCTTGAATGTGGTCGCGGAAGGTGTGGAATCTTCACGCCAGGCCCTGGCCCTGTGCGTCATGGGATGCCTGCACTTGCAGGGCTATGTCATTGCACGACCCATGTCAGCGCAACAGCTCCATGCGTGGCTGGGCCAATGGCGAGAAGCCTTGCCCTGGATTGTCCAGATAGAAGGCGGGCTGCAAGTGGATGACGCGGCCATTCAAGCCATCGTGACCCACAGCATCGGGATCCGTAACCTGGTGCAGCAGACGATCAGTGATCAGGACCGCGATTTTTACCTGCAGCCCAATGCGCATGAACTCTGCCTGCTCGGAACTTGGTGCACCAGGCAAGCTGAGCGGTACCAGGGCGGCAGCCCCTTCGCTGCGCTATTGAGCAGTCATGCGGCGTTTCATGACCTGGCACGACATGGCATGACCGAACCCGGCATGGTGGAGCCCGCAGCCCTCGAGGCTGCCAGCCAGCGTGTGCGTCAGGCGTTCTGGGATGTCCTGCTGGGATGCAATGCGACTGAGGCAGACCAACAAGCCTAGTGATCAGCGACTGTTCCGCTGATGAACAGCGCGACAAGTGCAAGCTTTCAGCGTCAGCAGATGCCAGGGATAGGAGAAGGAGTGTGTCAGGTGCCGAAGAAATTCGCATGGTGCGTTCGCTTGCCCACGCATCCGCGCTAAGAGCCCAAGTGGCCGTGGTCGCATTGCATGAAGACATGACTCTGACCAAGTCCATCAATCCGTCCAGGCGCGGGAAGCATTGTTATGACTTTGGCCTTGACGCGAGGTTGGTCCTTTGGCATAATTTCAGATTGCCTTCACAAGAATACAAGGCTGTTGACGCGGAGTTTTATGCGAATGCCCGCAAGACGGCTAGCTGTCAAGCCGTTGTCAGTTCAAGTCAGTTGGAGTGGTAGTTCAGTTGGTTAGAATACCGGCCTGTCACGCCGGGGGTCGCGGGTTCGAGTCCCGTCCACTCCGCCAAAAATTCAAAGTTAGTTCATCGAAGCCACCCTTGCCGGTGGCTTTTTTCTTTTATAAATCAACACGTTGCACAAGGTCAAGCGCGAATTTCCGTCACCTGCCGTGAGATTGGGCGCGTCTGCATCAGCCCGCTTGTGGGAGAGCGCTGGGGAGACATAGGATGAACTTATCCCCAGTTCTCCCCACTCCCATGCCCCAACTCACCGACTCCGCCGTGCGTGCCGCCAAACCGGCCTCCGGCAAGACCACCCGCCTGTATGACAGCGGCGGCCTCTACCTCGACATCACCGCGGGCGGCAGCAAAGGCTGGCGGCTCAAGTACCGCTACAACGGCCGCGAGAACCGCATCTCGCTGGGCGCCTATCCCCTGGTCAGCCTCAAAGAGGCCCGGCAGCAACGCGACGATGCCAAGCGCCAACTCCTCCAAGGCATCGACCCCAGCGCCGAGCGCAAAGCCCGCCGGCAGCAAGCCCAAATCGACGCCACCAACAGCTTCCAGCAGCAGGCCCTCGAATGGTCCGAGCGCCAGAAGATCCTCTGGGTGGACTCCCACACCCGGGACGTCGAACGGCGTCTCAGGGCCAACCTCTTCCCCGATCTCGGCCCCCTGCCCATCGACCGCATCACCCCCGTGCAAGTCCTCGACACCCTGCGCAAGATGGAAGCCCGCGGCGCCCACGATCTGGCCCACCGCGTCATGCAAGTCGCCTCCCAGGTCTTTCGCTACGCCATCGCCTGCGGTCGCTGCACCATCGACCCCACCGCCGGCCTGCGCGGCGCCTTGACCCCACACGTGCAAAAGCACCAGCCCGCCATCCAGCCCGACGAACTCCCCACGCTGCTGCACACCATCGACCACTACACCGCCCAGGGCGGCGAAGCCCAGACCCAGCGCGCGCTGCAGTTCCTGGCCCTGACCTTTGTGCGCACCAAGGAACTCATCGAAGCCACCTGGGACGAAATCGACCTCGACAAAGCCCAGTGGCTCATCGCCGCGCCGCGCATGAAAATGAAGCGTGACTTCCTCGTCCCCCTGTCCACCCAGGCGCTGGCCCTGCTGCAGGAACAACAGCGCGCCTGCCGCAACAGCCTCTACGTCTGGCCCGGCCGCAACACCCGCGTGCCCATGAGCAACAACACCTTGCTCTTTGCCCTGTACCGCATGGGCTACCGCAGCAAGATGACCGGCCACGGCTTCAGAGCCGTGGCCTCCACGATCCTGAACGAGCAGGGCTGGCGCCATGACGTCATCGAGAAACAACTCGCCCACGAACCCGAGAACCGCGTGCGCGCGGCCTACAACCGCGCCGAGTATCTGCTCGAGCGCAGCCGTCTCATGCAGCACTGGGGCGATCAACTCGCTGCGCTGCGCAAAGGCCATGTGCTGAAGACGCCGATGCAACCGCGCCACCTTCTTGCTGTAAACTCTGACTTAACACCGTGATCCAGTCCTTCCGCCACAAAGGGGTGCAGGTCTTCTTCGAAACGGGAAGCCGCAAGGGGATTCAGGCCATGCACGCCGAGCGGCTGCGCGACATGCTCACAGCGTTGAACGTCGCCGCAGGCCCGCAAGACCTGGCCCGCCCGAGTTGGCGGCTGCATGCACTGAGCGGCGACCGTCAGGGGTTTCACGCCATGACCGTACAAGCCAACTGGCGGTTGGTGTTTCGCTTCACCGCAGAAGGGGTGGAACTGCTGGATTACCTGGACTATCACTGAGAGGTCGAAGACACCGCCATGGATATGCACGATCCCGCCCATCCCGGAGAAATTCTTTCGGGCTGGCTGCAAGACCTGGAACTCACCGTGACTGCCGCCGCCCGCCACCTCGGCGTCTCGCGCGTCATGCTCTCGCGCATACTGCATGGGCATGCCGCGATCACTGCCGACATGGACGTGCGCTTGTCGCAGGCGCTGGGCACATCGCCCGGCTACTGGCTGCGCCTGCAGACGCAACATGATTTGTGGCAAGCCCAGCAACGGGCCAAGGATCGGCCGATACTGCAAAAGCTTGCGGCGTGACGGCAAAACCACAGCGACGCACACATAGCCACTGAAACACTGGCGTAACGACCAGTGCTGCGTAAAAATACAGTCATGCTCCCGAACCAGCACAATCCGCGCCTTGACTTCAGGACGCTCATGCACCTGTGGCCACTGCTTGCCGCCGGACTGTTCGGGCTGTGGGCATTGACCGGACATTCCCCGCACGCACTCGGCGGGGTCATGGCGTTGCTCCATTTGGTCTATGTCTTTGCCGCAATCTGGCTCTTGATGACAGCCTTCGCGCTCTCGATACGCCCAGCGTTGATCAAGAAGACGGATCGCCCAGCCGACCCGCTTGCAGCAGATGCCGGGCCGCCGAGTCGCAAGCCGGAACCATCAACCCCGCCACCTCGCACCACCGTCCGCGATTGACACCGCGCCTGGGCAACCCCAGGCACAGATCAACGCGGACGGCCGTGCCCAGATGAAGCCATCCGCACGTCCGTCCAGCCCGGTACACCGCCGGGACGGAGTGTGGAATGTCAAAACCTGAAGACCCCATCGACCGCCTGCTCAAGCTGGGGATCAAATGCCTGTTGACCGACAAGGACGTTGCTTTGATACTCGGCATCAAGCCCAGCGGCATGCGCCAGCGGCGGCACAAGCACCCTGAAACCTTGCCACCCTCGATCATGAATGGCAAATTTCATCGCTACGTCCCGGAAGATGTGGCGGCGTGGCTCCTGGCCAAGAAGCGCGAGCGCTAGGGCAGGGCGCTCATACTGGCGTTTCAGCTTGGTGGTGGCAAGCAGCGGGTCTGAGCCGACATGGCCGACGACTTCTCCCCACTCGGCCGCCCTGTTTGCTCGCTACCAAAGCGGTGAAAAGGCCGGTATGCTGGTCGGAATCACGGTCCGGCGTGGGTCAGAATCTGTTCGATTAGACAGTTTGGCGCAATTTGTCTGGTTTCCGCACTCCCGACATGTTGCGCTTCGCACTTGAAACAGCCTCTATTGCATCAGGGCAGGAACCGATACCCGACTCCTGTCTCCGTCAGGAAATGTCGGGGTTGAGCGGGGTCCTCTTCCAACCTGTGGCGCAGTCGCCCCATATATACGCGCACATAGTGACCGTTTTCGACGGCGCTTGGCCCCCAAACATCGCGCAGCAATTGCCGGTGAGTGAGGACGACTCCGGGATTGCGCACCATGGTGCACAACAGACGGAACTCCATTGCCGTGAGATGCACCGCTTCACCATCCTTGCTGACGATGCGTTTGTTCATGTCGATGGTGACCGTGCCGAACTGGATCACACTCCCTGTATCCACCGCGCCGTGCCGGCGCAATGCGACACGCACGCGTGCCAGGAGTTCGGCAACCCCGAACGGCTTGCTCAGGTAGTCGTCGGCGCCGAGGTCGAGCGCGGCAACCTTGACGAGTTCATCGCTGCGTGCCGACAGCACGATCACCGCAACCTTGCTCCAGGCGCGGAATGCGCGCAGAAAATCCATGCCGTCGCCATCGGGAAGGCCGAGGTCGAGAATGACCAAATCGGGCTTGCGCGTGCCGGCCTCAATCAAACCGCGTTCGCACGTCGATGCCTCGAAGACGCGATGGCCCTCAGCTTCCAGTGCGGTGCGAACGAGACGGCGGATGTCGGCCTCGTCTTCCACCATCAGGACATTGCTACGGTTTTCCATGATGGTTATCGTCGTCGACTTCGGGCTCGACCTGGGGCGCTGGCTGCAGCGGCAAGGTGAATGTGAAGACCGCTCCGCCTTGCGGTCTATTGTCCGCGCGAATTGAGCCCCCGTGGGCTTCGACGATAGAACGGCAGATTGCCAGGCCGAGACCGACTCCCGGGATCGTTGACTCGGCATGACCCCGCGCGAATTTATCGAAAAGCATCGCCTCGCGTCCTGGGGGCAGACCGGGGCCAGCATCCCAAACCGAAATCTGCACCGCTTTGGTGGCAACGCGAGCACTCATTCCCAAACGGGTGCCTGGCACGGTGTATTTCAGCGCGTTGTCGAGCAGGTTGATGAACACGCGTTCGAGCAACTCGGCGTCGGCCTGAACCAGGGGCAGGTCGGCGGGCAGATCGATGTCGAGCGGATGTTGGGCGAGTTGTTCCTGATCGACGGCGTGTAGCGCGCTGCCGACCAACTCCTCGATCGATTGCCAGTCCTTGCGTAGCTTGATCTTGCCCGATTGGAGGCGCGCCATCTCGAGCATGTCGTCGACCATTTTGGCAATGCGCCGCGCCTGCTGCGCAATCGCTGCCAACTGTTTGCTCAACTCGGCGGACTCTTTGCCGAATTGCAGCTTGAGCAGGTCCGAGGCACCGATCAGTGTCGTCAGCGGTGTGCGCAAATCATGCGAAAGCGCCGACAAGACCGAATTGCGCAAACGCTCAGCCTCCATCGCTAGCAGCGTGTCCTGCGCCACGGCGACAAAATGCTGGCGCTCGAGTGCGATTGCGATCTGCGTCGTGAAGGTGTCGAGCAATCGACGTTGCTCGGGAATCAATACGAGGCGCGGATTCTCCAGTGCAAGCACCAGCACGCCACGCGTGCGCATCGGCGCCTTCAGCGGCAGATACAGCAAAGGCAGCGCGGGCAAGGTGTCGGTGCCGATGCCGGCGGCTTCGCCGTGGTCGAGGCACCAGCGCGCGACGTCGATGTCGTACTGCGCAACGCCATTGGCGCCGTCTTCGGCTGGGTAGAGCTTTTCATCTGGCGATAGCAGCAGCAGCACGGCGCCCGCGCGAAAGCTGTTTTTGCAATACAGCAGGCCGATTTCCACCACCTGCTCGACGGTCAGCGCGCCAGAGAGGTCGCGGGAGAGCGAGTACAGATCGTGGGTGCGGCGCTCCCGCTGGGTGGCCACCTTCACCTGGTAGCGAAGATTCGCCGTGAGATGCCCAATCACCAAACCGACGCCGAGCATGACGCTGAAGGTGAAGAGGTATTGCACATCGCTGACGGCGAAGGAAAAGCGAGGCGGGACGTAGAAGAAATCGAATGCCAGAACATTGACCACCGCCGCCAGCACTGCCGGGCCTCTCCCAAGCCGCAGCGCGACAACCACCACGCCGAGCAGGAAGAGCATGACGATGTTGGACAGATCGAAATAATTCCGCAAGGGGCTCGCCAGCCCCGTGATGGCGGCACATATTGCAAGCGTCCATAGGTAATGGCGCCACGCCACCGGTGGACGCTCGGCCGCCGATACCCCGCCATGCGATCGTGTGGATTCGCCCTGCGCATCCGGCGCGATCAGGATGAGATCGAGGTCGGGCGCGATGCGATCGAGAGCACGGGCCAGCGAGACGTGCCTGATGTCCCGCCACCAGGGGCGAGGCTGACGGCGTCCGAGCAGGACGCGGTTAAGGTTGTGCGTGCGCGCGTATTCATGCACTGCGGCGGCGGGCTCCGGACCGGACAACACCGCAGTGTGGGCTCCGAGGTCGCGAGCGAACTGCAAGACCTTCAAGATGCCGGCACGCCTGTTTTCGGCAAGCCTGGCCAGCGCCGGCGTCTCGACATAGACCGCGTGCCAGTGGGCGTGCAGCGCCTCAGCCAGGCGCGCCGCGGCGCGTACCAGTATCGTCCCATTGTCGGGGCCGACGCACACCAGCAATGCCTCCGAGGCACCCCAGACGGCGCCGCCGACCTCGGCACTGCGGTAACTGCGCATCTGGCTGTCGACGCGCTCGGCGGTCAGGCGCAAGGCGAGTTGGCGCAGCGCCAGCAGATTGCCTTTGCGAAAGAAATTGCGGATCGCGCGCGCCGCCTGCGCCGGCACATAGACTTTGCCCTCTTTCAGTCGCTGCAGCAGTTCGTCCGCCGGCAGGTCGACCAGAACCACGTCGTCGGCCATGTCGAACAAGCGGTCGGGCACGGTCTCGCGGATCTGCACCTCGGTGATGCTGGCGACGATGTGACTCACGCTGTCCAGGTGCTGGACGTTGAGCGTGGTGTACACATTGATCCCAGCCGCCAGCAGTTCCTCGACGTCCTGCCAGCGCTTCGGATGCCGGCTGCCAGGAGCATTGCTGTGGGCAAGTTCGTCGACCAGGAGAATGCCGGGCCGCCGCTGCAGGGCCGCCTCGAGGTCGAACTCGAGAATGGTTCGCTCACCGTTGCTGATCTGGGACTGCGGCAGACATTCGAGCCCTGTCAGGAGTTTGGCGGTCTCTTCGCGTCCATGGGTCTCAACAATGCCGCAGACCACGTCCACCGCCTGCTCGCGCAGGCGGTGCGCTGCGGCCAGCATCGCATAGGTCTTGCCGACGCCGGGGGAAGCGCCGAAGAAAATCTTGAGCTTGCCCCTCTTCTCCCGCAACTCGTCCTGCTCCACCTGTTGCAGCAGTGCGTCGGGGTCTGGCCGATCCTCTTCAGTCATAGCAAATGGATATTCATCGGTCAATGATTGAGCCCATGTGGTTCGGGCTGGGAAACCAGTGCGGCCTTCGGCACACAAAACGTCATCGGAAAATGGAGGACATCGGCAGATCGTCTGGCCAACCTAGCCGTGATGAGCCCTATCGCGCCACTGCGCGGTCGGCAGCGTCAGGCGGGGAGGTGTGGTCCGATTCAGTCGACGTGTGTCACGTCAAGCTTGTCGAGGGCCAGGTTCAGCGCCAGCACATTGACCCGGGGCTCGCCGAACACGCCGAGCCAGGGCTTGCGCGCGATGCGGTTAATCAGCGCCTGCACCTGTTGCGGGGTCAGGTGGCGGGCCCGCGCCACGCGGTCGCGTTGATACTCGGCGGCGGCCAGGCTGATGTCGGGGTCGAGCCCGGAGCCGGAAGCCGTCACTAGATCCACGGGAATCGGCGCGGTGTTGCCGGGGTCGGCGGCATGCAGCGCGGCAATGTTTTGTTGGACCGCTTGCAACTCAGCAGGATTGGTTGGCCCAAGGTTGGAGCCTCCGGATGCCAGTCCGTTATACGGCTGCGGCGAGGTGGCCGACGGCCGGCTCCAGAAATACTGCGGCGCTGAAAATGCCTGCCCGATCAAAATCGATCCGACCGGTTTGCCCGCAACGGCGATTACCGAGCCATTGGCCCGCCAGGGAAAGGCGACTTGCGCCAGCCCGGTGACGACGAGCGGATAGATCAGACCGGTCAAAACCGTGAAGGCGAGAAACAGGGTCATCGCAGGACGAAAAGTACGGAACATCGCGGTCTCCAATTCAAACCAAGTGCATTGCGTTCAACACGAGGTCGATCGCCTTGATGCCAAAGAAGGGCAAGACGATTCCTCCCAGGCCATAGATGAGCAGGTTCTTGCGTAGCAGCACCGCAGCGGACAGCGCCCTGAACTTCACACCCTTGAGCGCCAGCGGGATGAGGAAGACGATGATGATGGCATTGAAAATCACCGCTGACAGGATTGCCGAATCGGGCGTCGCCAGATGCATCACATTGAGCGCGGCCAACTGCGGATAGGTGGTCATGAACATCGCCGGGATGATGGCGAAATACTTCGCGACGTCGTTGGCGATGCTGAAGGTGGTCAGTGCGCCGCGCGTCATCAGCATCTGCTTGCCGATTTCCACCACCTCGATCAGCTTGGTCGGGTTGGAGTCCAGGTCGACCATATTGCCGGCCTCGCGCGCGGCCTGCGTACCGCTGTTCATCGCCACCGCGACATCAGCCTGGGCAAGCGCTGGGGCATCATTGGTGCCGTCACCGGTCATTGCAACCAGACGGCCCTCGGCCTGGTACTTACGAATCAGCGCCAGCTTGGTCTCAGGCGTCGCCTCGGCCTGGTACTCGTCAACCCCGGCCTCGGCGGCAATGGCCGCCGCGGTCAGACGGTTGTCGCCGGTGATCATCACGGTTTGGATACCCATGCGCCGCAACTGGGAGAAACGCTCCTTGATCCCGTCCTTGACGACATCCTTAAGCTCAACCACCCCAAGTACCCGGACGCTGTCAACGACGACGAGTGGTGTGCTGCCGCGGCGGGCAACATCATCGACGATGCCCTGCAGATCGTCTGGAAGCAGCCCGCCGCCGTCTTTGACATAGCGCCCGAGCTCATCGGCGGCACCTTTGCGGATCGGCCGTTGCCCGAGGTTCACGCCACTCATGCGGGTCTGTGCGGAAAACGGGATGAACACGGCATTGAGGTCTTTGAGATTGCGCTCGCGCAAGTTGAAACGCTGTTTGGCCAGGACCACGATGCTGCGCCCCTCGGGAGTTTCATCGGCAAGCGATGCAAGTTGCGCGGCGTCGGCCAGCTCGCGCTCGTCGACGCCAGCGACTGGAATGAAGGCGCTGGCTTGCCGGTTGCCCAGGGTGATGGTGCCCGTTTTATCCAGCAGCAGAACATCAATGTCTCCCGCAGCCTCCACTGCTCTCCCGGACGTTGCAACGACATTCGCACCGAGCATGCGACTCATACCCGCGATGCCGATGGCCGAAAGCAGCGCACCAATGGTGGTGGGGATCAGGCAGACGAGCAGCGCGACCAGCACCGTGATCGTGACGGGATGCCCAGCACCGTTCGCCTTGACGGCGTAAATGGAGTAGGGCAGCAGCGTGACAGTTGCCATCAGCAGGATGACGGTGAGGGCAACCAACAGAATGGTCAACGCAATCTCATTGGGCGTCTTACGGCGCTTGGCACCTTCGACCAGTGCAATCATGCGGTCCAGGAAGGTTTCGCCGGGGTCCGCAGTGCAACGCACGACGATCCAGTCCGACAGCACGGTCGTTCCCCCGGTCACCGAAGAGAAATCGCCCCCCGATTCGCGGATCACCGGAGCCGACTCGCCGGTGATGGCGCTCTCGTCGACCGTGGCCGCGCCTTCGATCACCTCGCCATCGCAGGGAATCACATCTTTGGCCTGCACCACGACGACATCGCCCTTGCGCAGCTCATCCGCCGGGACCGTGTGCCATGCCGATCCGTAATGGGGTTCATGCAGCTTCTTGGCCCAAGCAGAGCCCTTGGCGCTGCGCAGACTGGCTGCCTGGGCTTTGCTGCGACCTTCCGCCAGCGCTTCGGCGAAGTTGGCAAACAAGACCGTAATCCACAACCATAGCGTGATGGCCCCGATGAAGCCAGCCCCCGCCTCGCCATGTCCGCCAAGTGCCTGAATCCACAAACCGGTGGTCAGCAGACTGCCGATGTAGACCACGAACATCACCGGGTTGCGAAACTGGGTGCGCGGGTCGAGTTTGCGGAACGTGTCGGCCATGGCCGGCCCAAGCAGGGCTCGGTCCAAAAGTGGGAGTGTGCGGCGTGTCATAAGTCCTCCGCGTGGGGCGCTCAATGCGCACCCCACAAGATCAGGTGTTCGACAATCGGCCCCAAGGCCAGGGCCGGCAGGAAGGTCAGTGCTGCCACCAGCACCACGGTGCCGATCAGCAAGCTGACGAACAGGGGGCCGTGGGTCGGCATGGTGCCGCTTGTGACGGCCAAGCGCTTCTTGGAGGCCAGCGAGCCAGCAATGGCCATGGCCGCCACGATCGAGACGAAGCGCCCGAACCACATGGCCAGGCCGAGTGTCAGGTTGTAGAAAGGGGTGTTGGCCGACAAGCCGGCAAATGCGCTGCCGTTGTTGTTGGAAGCTGAGGTATAGGCATACAACATCTCCGAAAAGCCATGGGCTCCAGGGTTGGCGAGCCCCGCCAGGCCTGCCGGAACGACTGCAGCAATCGCCGTTCCCACCAACACCAGGATGGGCGAGACGAGAAGGCCGATGGCCACCATCTTCATCTCGAACGATTCAATCTTCTTGCCGAGATACTCCGGAGTCCGGCCGATCATCAGGCCGCCAACAAACACCGCCATCAAGGCCACCATCAACATGCCGTAAAGGCCCGTCCCGATGCCGCCTGGCGCCACTTCACCCAACTGCATCAGCACCATGGGCACCAGGCCGCCCAGCGGAGTGTTGGAGTCGAACATGGAGTTCACCGCGCCCGTCGAGGTGCCCGTTGCCGCAACCGTGAATACCGCGCTTCCGGCAATTCCGAAGCGGGTTTCCTTGCCTTCCATATTGCCGCCGGCTTGTGCCGCAGTAGCTTGCTGCGTGACATGCTGACCGGTCAGCAGGGGATTGCCTTGTTGCTCGAAATGGGCCTCCGCGCCGACGGCCACGACGAACATCAGCGCCATGGCAGCCAGCAGCGCCCAGCCCTGCCGCGTGTCGCCGACCATGCGGCCGAAGGTGTAAGTGAGCGCGGCCGAGACCAGCAGGAGCGCGAAGATCTGCAGGTAATTGGTCAGCGCGTTGGGGTTCTCGTAAGGGTGCGCGGAGTTGGCGTTGTAGAAGCCGCCGCCATTGGTCCCCAACATCTTGATCGCCTCCTGCGACGCCACCGGCCCCATCGGCAGGGTTTGCGTCGCCGCCTGCGACGCCACCATCACCGGCGCACCTTGGGCGTCCTTCACCGGATTGCCTTGGGCGTCGGTCTTTGGAACCATGTAGCTGACCGGCGCGCGCAGGCTTACAACCTGGTCGGGCTGGAAAGTCTGCGGCACGCCCTGACTGACCATCACCAGTGCGATGACGAAGGAAATGGGTAGCAGCACGTAGCTCGTGATGCGGCTGACGTCGACCCAGAAATTGCCGATCGTGGCCGTGGAGCGGCGGGCGAAGCCGCGAATCAGCGCGAACGCCACCGCGATGCCGGTCGCGGCGGAGAGGAAGTTCTGCACCGCCAGCCCTGCCATCTGCACCAGGTTGCCCATCGTGCTTTCGCCGGCATAGCCCTGCCAGTTGGTGTTGGTGACAAAGCTGATCGCCGTATTGAAAGCGGAGTCTGGGCCGACAGCGCCGAAGTGCTGCGGGTTGAGTGGCAGCCATCCCTGCAGGCGCTGCAGCGTGTACACCGCCAGCACCCCCAGAAAATTGAACAGCAGGAGGGCCCGGGTATAGGATCCCCAAGCCATTTCCTGCGAGGCATCGACGCCGGCAAGCCGGAACAGCCGCGCTTCAAAGCCCAGCAGGACGCGCGGCATGCGCCCTTCGGCAACCGCCGCCATATAGAGTCCAAGCGGCTTGATGGCAAGCCCCAGGCCGACGAGCAGGGCGACGAGCAGGGCCCAGAATTGGAGCGTCATCAGAAGTCCTCCGCGCGGATCAGCGCATAGCCGAGATAGACAAACAGCAGCAGGGTGACGACACCGCCCAACACATAGAGTGCGTTCATGTCATTTGCTCGCTTGCAGTCTCTCGCAACCGCGTGCGAGCCACACCACTGCCAGATAGCAAACCGCGGCCAAACCCAACCAGAACAAATCCATGATCCATCTCCGTCGGAAAATGCATTGACTGAAGGCTAGTTGCCGGGGTGTAAATTTGGTGTAAAAAGATCACCCGCGCGTGTCAATACGGTGTAAACCACCGTTTCCGAGAACGATTGAATCGAGAATGCGCTGGGCTGCAAATCAAGGGCTTGGCGTTCTCGTTTCACTTGCTCGATTGATGGTGTTCAATTTGTGCGCCAACTGGTGAGTTTTGAGAACGTCCGGCAGTTTGCCGTGGTCGTGGAGCAAGATCACCCGACTCCCTTCCGGATTCTGAATTTGGGCCGCGATCAAGCACGCCTGAGACACCGATGCGGCCATGCGTCTGCCGTGGTTGTCTTCGACGGTCAGTCTTGCCGGACGAACAATTCCTCTGCATCATCGGGGGCGTGTACACATCGCCATCGCCTTGTCGGCGATGCAGCGCCTCAATCAGGAGAAAACAATGGATTTCATGACAGGTGTTTATCTGGCTGCAGGGCTGGCCGTGGCCCTGTCGTTGGCGGCGGTGGCGTTCGTGGCCTACTTGGCCGATCAGCCCGGTGGCGTCATCGAGATCGGGACGCCGCGCTGGGTCATGCCGAAATCGGTCGCTTGCGGCATGAAGCTGCAGCGCGGAGAAAAGCTTCGCTGGTTGGTTCAGGACGACGGATCGGTGCGCGTGGAAAAAGCCTAGCTGCGCGGGCAAGCCCCCCCCGCAACGTTTGGCGTCGAGAACAGGCGCCGCGTTGCTGGGAAGGGCAAC
This sequence comes from Thiomonas sp., assembly GCF_054608695.1. NCBI lineage: Bacteria > Pseudomonadati > Pseudomonadota > Betaproteobacteria > Burkholderiales > Thiomonas > Thiomonas sp. The sequence goes on along the minus strand of NZ_JBTRXV010000061.1, from coordinate 325 downwards.
GACCGCATCGCCTTCACCCAGCTCTCCGCGAAGGTGCAGATCACGACGCCTCGTAGATCATGCGTTCCATGCACTGGCTCACAGTCTCTTGACCTTGACGCAGCCGGCGCAGCCGCGCATAGGCCTCGGCGCTGATCTTCACCGTCTTGGTCCCGTCCTCGACGCGCTGCTGGGGCTCGACCTTCACCAGGACCCCGGCGAAAGTTTGATATTTCGTGCCTGACTTGGGCAGCCCGTTCAGGAACTTCCCATCCTGGCGCCCCTCGATTTGGATCGATTCCGGTTGATTGGGGTCACCGCGCATCACCGCCACCACACGCACTTC
>NZ_JBTRXV010000060.1:0-26046 GCF_054608695.1 Thiomonas sp. | reverse complement strand
GCGCTGATCAGATGCGCCACATCAACTCTCTCGGGCAGTGACTTGCGGGTTCTCGCCATCGGTTCCGTCCGTCGTCGTCGCGACAGAACCGAATTATGCCTGAAAACTATCTATCTGAACAGTATTGGCCTTAGCCGGTGCGGAGCACGGGCGTCGCCTGGGATGCCTGGCATCGCCGGGCATTGCCTTGGCAGTGGTGTTGTCGGCGGCGCTGACGCCGATGCCTTGGCTTGCATCACCAGCCGATGCTCGCCCCGACCTTGCCCACTGCCGCGCCGCTGCCGCCGTTGAAGCCCACGCCCACGGTCCAGGCCACGGGGTACTGGTGGTAAGCCGTGCGGCGGCTGAAGGCGATGCCCACGGCGGACTGCCCGCCGTAGCTGCCCACGCCTGCCGACAGGCTGTAGCCATCCGGGCCGTAGATCGGGCTGATGTTCAACGCGGCGGCCATGGCGATGCCTTGCGCGGCAAAGGTGTCGGCCTGGCCGAGCAGGCCAGCGGTGGCTTGCTGCAGTTGACCGAGGTTTACCGCGTCGGTCGGCGAGGTGCCGGGGGCCACGTTGGTGATTTGGCGCTGCTGGCCAGCGCTGCCCACGCTCACGCTGTTGGGGCGGTTGGCGACTGAGCCAGCACCCAGCGCCACGCTGTTGGTGCCTACGGCCGTGGCTGCATAGCCGAGCGCAACCGAGTTGGCTCCTGCCGCGTCGGCTTGAAAGCCGATGGCGGTGGCCGGGTCGGCATTGGCCTGGGCACCGTTGCCGATGGCGATGGCGCCCGTGGTGTTCGGGTCGGCGGGGTTGGTGGGCGCGGTGATGGTTGCGCCCTGGCCGATGGCCAGGCTGCCCGCATACCCTGCCGATGCTCCATTGCCCTGCGCGACGGCACCAGCGGCGGCAGTGGTGTTGTGCCCGCACACAATGCCACCCGCGCCGTTGTACTTGCACAGGCCCGATGCCGTGGCCTGGTTGATGAGGTTTTGCAGCGTCGTGATTTGCTGGTTGGTGTAGCTGTTGGCCGTGGTGACGGCTCCGGCGGTCTGGGTGTTGGTGTAGTTGTAGCCAGCCAGGGCTGCGGCGTCGAGCTGGCCGAGGTTGACCGCATCGGTGGCCGCCTGGCCGGGGGCCAGGTTGATGATGCGGCGCTGCTGGGATGTGGTGCCCACGCTCACAACACCTGCAAGGCCTAAGTCCGTGCTGCCGGCGCCGAGCGCCACGCTGCCGATGCCTGCGCTCGTGGCTTGATAGCCAAGCGCCACACCAGCAGTCCCCGCGCCGCCTGGCGCGATGGGCACGCTGGCGCCCGCACCAATGGCGACGCCGGCGACGCTGGCGACTGAATTTGAGCCGACCGCAACTGACGATCCTTGAAGCCCTTGCGCCCCCGCACCGACCGCGACCGACCCGATGCCTTGGCCGGTGGCCGCAGCGCCGAAGGCTGTGCTGCTCTGGTTTGCCAGGCTGCCAGCGCCCACGGCGGTTGCGGCACCTTCGTTGGCTTGGGCTTGCTGGCCGATCGCGGTGTTGTTGGTCTGGACGGCAGCCAGAGCGCCGGCGCCCGACGCCAGGTTGCCGCTCGTGTCCTGGGTTGTGACGTTGCCGCTACCGCTCACAGTGCCGCCGGCTGTATCGGCATGGGCCAGCGGGGACGCGAGGGCCAGCGCCAGGGCGAGGGTCAGCGGGGCGAGGGTGAAGCTGCGTTGTTTGGTTTGCATGACGGTTCCTTTTTGGGTGTTGGCGTGTGCCGGCCTGGGCCGGCACATGGATTCAGATGGAAGTGAGGTGCGCGGCTCAGGTCAGGGGCACCACCAGCTGCAGGCCGATGAAGCCGGCCGACTGACCCGCGTTCGGCACGGCCACAAGGTTGATGCCGTACCCCTGCGAGCTGCGCACTTCAACCAGCGCGGCGGCCATCAGCGGGCGGTCGGGCGCTTCGGCGCGGGTGTAGCCGCTGATGGCGCCTGCAAGCCCGCCGGCCGACAGGGAGAAGCCTGCTGGCAGGGCGATGTGCAGCGGGGTGTAGATGGCTGTGGCGTAAACCGATGTGCGGCTGTAGCTGTTCTTGTAGAAGCCTGCCGCGAAGCCGCTGTTGCGCGTGCAGTGGTACTCCAGGCCCAGCCCAGGGTTGTCCTGGTTGAGGCTGTCCCTGGCCCACTGGCGCAGGTGGTAGCTGGTCGTGCTGATGTCGAGGCCCCAGCGTGACGGCGTCGGGGCCTGCATCGGGGCGGCCATGCTCATGCTGCTGGCGCCATGGGCATGGGCGGGGAGCGCGGCGGCCAGGGCGAGGGCCAGGGCAGCGAGGGAGAGGGTGGGTTTGGTTTGCATGGCTTGTCCTTGAAGGGGTGGCGCCGGGATTCCGGGCGCTCACAGCCATTCAGGACCAAGCGAAATGCGCCAGACGTGGGCGACAAAAAGCCCGCACGCGGCGGGCTGGGTGGTGGGGTGTGGGGCGGAAGCTCAGGGCTTGAGGGGTACGAGCACGATGGTTGCAGTCGCCTGGCACACTTCCTGCGCATCCGGGTAAAGCGCACGCGTGATGAAGCCGGGCGGTGAGCAGTTGATGATGTGCGGGTCAAGAATCACCGCGGCGTCATTCTTCAAGCGCATCTCCTGCGCTTGAAGCGCGCCGCTGAAGCCCTTGGCTGCGGCTTGCGTCGCCGGCAGCGTGTTGGCCAGGGCGACCTGGGCACAGAGAGCGGCGGCGGCCAGGGCGGCGGTGATGATGGGTTTGGTTTGCATGGCTTTGTCCTTTCATGGTGGCGCTCGGGATTCCGGGCACTCAACCTCATTCAGTGGAAAGCGAAATGCGGCGGGGGTGGGCAAGTGAGCAACCTTGGCTTGCACGTCACTTGTCCACGGCCTGGATGCCTGGGCCGCAGGCCCTTGCCTTTGGCGAACGTCCCGCCCGTAGGGCGTTGCCTATTGGCAAGCTTCGGGCCGCAGGCCCTCTTCGGGCGGAGCCCGTCTGCCCTGCTGGGCGCGGTTGGCAGTGACGTTTGGCGTTCGGGTGGCGCTTGGTGCCGGTCGTCCAGACCGGCTTGCTTCGGGGGGGCCGCTGGAATGCGAGTGGACGGGGCATGGCTTGGCAAGCGCCAGCGCAGCCGAGCCCCTGCACCGCCCGAGCAAGCGAGCCCCAAGGCGAGCGGTTCCGATCGGGGGCAGAGCCCGCACGGCACAAAGCCAGGTCGTCCGAAGGACGTTCCTGGCTGCAGGTCGGGCCGCCGAACCCGCCAGGGTGAGGTGGAGCCGAGCCACAGGACGCCCCCTAGGGCGGACTGGGGCCGAGGGCAGGTTCACCGCCCGAAGCCGAGCTCCCCTTGGGGAGCGAGTGCGCGCGAAGCGCGGCCCGCCGATCTGCCCATGATTTAGGCAGAAAGAGGAATAAGGGCCGCGCTTCGCGCGCACTCGCTCCGCAGGGGTGGGGTCGTGCCGTGCCCATTTTGGGCGGAGAATGAGCAGGGGCGCGGGCGTCCAGCCCGCGGCCTCCCCGGTGCCCCCTAGGGCAGCGCCGCAGGCGCAGGGGAGGCTTACCCTGGTCAGGCGCCGTGCCTTTGTGCGCTTTCTCGCGCCGCCCGCTTGCGCCAGTCGGCATGCGCCATCCGCAAGACATAAGACAGCGGCGCGAGGGCTGTAAACAGTCGTATATACGGCTGTGTGCGATGGACAGCAAAAAGCCCGCACGCGGCGGGCTTGGGGCAGACGGGAAGGAAGGCTAAGCGACAGCCTGCCGGCGGTCGTGCGCAGCACGTTCCGCCCCCGCATTCGCAAGCTCGCTGCGAGCTGATTTGACCGCTGCGAGCAGTGCCTTCACGCACACATCGCTGGCGTCGAACACGAGCCCGGCGGCGTCGGCATCGGCCTGCAAAGCCTGCAACTGATGGTGCAGTTCGGCGGGCAAACGCAGCGACATCGCGGCGGTTTTGGTGGGGGCTTTGGGCTTCAAGATGCTCATGATTTCTCCTTTCAGGTGAGCAGGGTTGTAAATACATCATGCGTGCAAAAAGCAAGATTCTGGTGATGCTTCGCCGGGTCGATGCGCGTGTCGATGCCCGCGATTCGCACGCGCTTGACATTGAGAATTAAGGCCTTCGCGCGGTCGCGGGTCTTGGCGTCTGGCGATGACCAGATCACACGTTGCCACTTGTTTTGATGCATGGCGGTCAAGTGTCCAGACAGCACATCGGCATACGATTTCGGGCCTTTCACAGATCGCTCAACCTCGATGGCAACCCGCTGGCCGCGCATGTCGAGCGCCACGGCGTCGGGCTTTTTGACGCCCTTCTGCACGGCGGCCATGCGGTCGCCCGAGACCCATTTGGTGATGCCAGCGTATGACGCCTGGATGCGAAGCTGCTGGGTTTCGAGCGTGTGGCGCAGGTAGTTCAAAGAAAACCTGCCCGGCTCGAAACTGCGCTCGATGGGTGCTTCTGTTGCCGGGTCGAACGCCATGCTTTGACCTGACGGCGTGATGCCGATCAGCACCAAAGGCGGCAGGCCTGGCACGAGCGGGATGTGATGGCGCTTGACGAAGCCTGCGGCTTCCAGCGCGGCCACGGTGGCCCGTGCAGCGCGCGGCGCCACACCCATGACCTGCGCCGCAACCTGGGGCGTGGTGTAGAGCTCTTCGCGCAGAAAACGCAGCAGCAAAGTCTTCTTTTGCTCTGCGCGCTGCATGCGCTCGCGCGGGTCTTTGATGATGGGCATGATTCACCTTTGTATATACCGCCCCGGCGCTTGGCCGGGGGTTTGGGTTACTTGAGCAGGTCGTCGAGGCTGTCAGCGCGGGCCGCTTCGGCCTGGGCTTCGGGTGCCTCTTGACCTGATTCAGCGGCATGTGAAACCGGCGCGGCGCCGGTCTGGCCGGCGGGCTCTTCTGCGCGCAGCGGCTCGGGCGTCTCACCGCCCTGGAGCCAGCGGGTCGAGAGATAAAACGCGGTCCCAAGCCCAAACAAGACGCCGACCGATGCCTCGCCCCCTGCCGGTTTGGGCAGGTGCGAAAAAATGTGCGGGGGCATGTATTCGCGGCTGGCTTGAGTCCAGCTCGTGTTCGTGCTTCCGCCGTTGTCGTTCTGGCTAGAGCTCATCGTCTGCACGTCGGCGCGGCTTGCGCCGGCGAGCCGTGAAAGCTCAAGGGCCGTCGCTGAATCGAGCATCTTGTAAGCGAATTTCACGCCCGAATTTCCCCAGATTGCGCCCCGCACAGCCTTGGGCGACAGGCCCGGGCAGTCATCCAAATCGCCGAGCGACTGGTGCGCAAAGATCAGGTGGGCGTTGCGGTCTCGCACTGTGCCTGCGGCCCGCAGGGCAGCGGGCGACAGCAGATATTTGAGCTCGTCGAGGAAAAGGGCGACCGGCTTCGACTTGTCGCGCCGATCCTCCAGCACCTGCAGCACGCGCTGCAGCAGCAACTTCTGAGCGGCGCCGATTTCCAACTTGGTCGTGCTGCCCATGACATACAACACCACGCCGCCAGGTTTTGTCATCAAAGCCTGCAGGTCGATGCCTTGCTCCCGTGTCGCGAAAGCCTGGACGCGCCCCAACTGCCGGAGCTCACGCCACAAATTCTTCTTTTCTGTCACATCTTCATCGTCGCTTGCGGCGCGGATGATGTCGGGTAAAGAACGCGCGGGGTCATGGGCCACCGCGTCGGCAATCCAGTTTGTCGCCTCTCTGTCCTCGCCCCTGTAAAAATCGACGCCGGCATCCCCTGTTTTGCCAAGCTCCAAAGCCACCTGCAAAAGCTCTTCGACCTGTTCGCTCCGGCAGCCATAGAACGGATTGATCTGCGCGAAGTTGGCTGTATGGCGAAGGTCGATAACCATGACCGGAAAGCCGTGCTTTTCTCCCATGCGGCGCAGCACGCCAGGCAGCATCTCGTCGGGTTTCGGGTCGAACACGACGACGCACTCGCCCGACGCGGCGAGTTGTGACAGCAGCACGCCGGCCAGGCTGGACTTGCCCACGCCCGATTCGCCAAGGATTTCCAGGTGGTTTTTGTCGAGCGTTTGGCGGGGCAGATAGATGGGCTTGCGATTTCCATCCAGGCCAATGAAGACGCCCTTTTTCAGATCGATGTATTGCTCCGGGTCGAAGCCCTGGGCCAGGGTGCGCAGATACGCCGCATCCTCGCTCACGTCCCGAATCCCAGAGCGCACGGCCGCGGCTGGCGAGGCAAAGAACTCAGTCCAGACCAGGATGCAGGCGAACAAAAAGGCTGCCACGAACAAGCCCGCGCCAGCCTGGGGGTGCCCGAAGACAGAGAGAAGAATATCCAAGGCAAGGCCAGCGCCCACGACCAGCCCGAAGATTTTGAGCGCACGGAAAAATTTAAGCATTTTCAACTCCTTGTTGTTTCTTGATGCTGAAAATCGACAAGGGAATCAGCAAGCCCAGAAATCCGCCCGCCCCAGCCGCCTCCAGCGTTTTCGCCCAGCCAAATCCGCCGGGCTGCATGCTCTGATAAAACAGCGCGGCCACAGCGAGCGCGCCATGGGTGTGCTGGATAAACCAGCCGCCCGCGCCCCATGCATTCAATGCAGAGCCGAGGGCATAGGAAACCGCTGCAGCGAGCAATTGCTCGCGCGCGAGATAACCCCCGCTCGCGAATAATGCACCGAAGATCATGCAAAACAGGGTAACGCGGATGCGAAAATGTGCCACCCTGATTTTGTCCATTTTATCGAGCATGGCTTACTCCTGTTTGGCGACGGGGCGATACACCGGCCAGCCCCAGCGGTGGAGAAACATAGAATAAATGCCGCCGAGCCAGACGAGAAGATAAAGCGGATGCAACTGCAAAAACATCGGGCCGCTGGCGATGAATAAGAGGCGAACAATGATGGCGACGATGTATTGCTGTTTGTTTTGAAATGGTTTGGTCATGAACATGGCTTGCTCCTGGTGGGGTGGTGACAAGGTTATTCAGAGGCAGGTGAAATCGGCGGCGAGTAGCCGAGTTCGGGCAACGCGACGCGCCTGGAGTAGTCCTGCAGCAGCCAATCTCCGATCTGGCGGGCCTGCTCGGCCAGCGCCGGCGGCAGGACGTGCGCGGCGCGATACCCACACGCGCCGGGCCGCTGGTAGTGCTCAACCGTTGCCAACGCGAGCCCTTCCTCAGTGATTTCCAGCTCGATGTAAATCATTTGCCACGCTCCTGATTGAAAATAACGGCGTGTGCGTGGCGCAATTGCGCGGCGGTCGGCGCGGGAGAAAGTAGATAGGTCATAAATGCTGCTTGGATAATCTGCATGACCAGCAGCATCGGCAGCCAGAATTTCAGGTTCTTTTCCATTTGAATGCTCCTTTTAATGCTGGGTGGTATTGGTCGGCTCGGGTAATTGCGCTGCTGGATTAACTCGGCGCCGGTCGCTCAATTCGCCGAGTAAGACGTGCAGCAAGGCTTTCTCTTTTGCACTCAGCGTTTCTGAGATAAATGCGCGGTCGGCATCGCTCCAATACTCGATTTCATACGCGCCGCTGTGCTTCTGGATAATGTGGAAATGGCGCGGCGTGCCGGGGTTTTGTTTCTCAGCCTCGATCCGGGCGATTTCCACGGTGGCCGCGAAAACAGTCCGCTGGATTTCTTCGGGTACCTTCTGATAATCGACATTTCCCGATGCAAAAAACTGATGGAAATTCGCAAAAGTGCAAGCCTTGAGCGCTCCGAATAATGCGATTTTGTCGCCCCGGCTGCGGAGATAATTGGCGGCATAAATGCGCCGGGCGAGGTTGTCGATTTGTTTTTGGTGATTGGCTGAGGTTATGGTGGTGGCCATGGTTGGTTCCTGGTTGGGGTGGTTGCGGCGCTTGAAGGGCGCCTACCTGCATTCAGTGGGGGGCGAAATGAAAAGACGGGCAGACGGGGGAAAAGTGTCAGGACAAAACCCAGTCGTCCCAGCCCTTGCATGGCTCGGGCGGCGCCATGCGCACGACCCTGACGCCCGGCTCATCGCGCAGGGCGTCGGCCAGGCGGTCGGCCTGGTGATGGCCTGGGTCGTCGTTATCCTGTGCCAGCGCCAGGGTTTCGATCCCCAGCTCAGCCACCAGCCAGGCCAGCATGTCTAGCTGTGCCTGCCCCGGCTGCCCGCCGGTCGAAACAATCCATGCCGGCTTTCCAGCGGCTGCCAGCTTGGTGTGCACGGCCAAGCCCTTGATGGCGGCCTCGGTCACGACCAGCGCGCGGGTTTCTTTGCTCGGGGGGAGAATCCAAAGCCCCTTGCGGCCGCGCGATGCCTTCTTGCTCCGCGTTCCATCGGCTTCGCGCGGCCCCCTCAATTCCGCCCAAGTCACCCCCCAATCCGCTTGAACATGGGGGAACGCCAAGCGAACGGCCTCTGGCTCCGGCTGATACCCCGGCACATGGCCGGCGATGGTGCGCATCGCCACCGCATGGTCGATGGTGGACATGGGGATGCGGCGTTCGCGGTGCAGGTAGTCCACAGCCCAGGCTGGCGAGGCGCACAGTTGCAAGGGCTTGGGTGGCCCCACGGCCGCCGTGGCGGCCCGGGGTGCCAGAAGGGGCTGCGAAGCCCGCGCAGGGGCCGCAGCATGGCCGCCATGCAAGGCGGCACGCAAGGCGCGGCGCGCATGGCCCAGCGTCGCACCGGGGTTGATGTGCTGATGCAGCGTCAGCCAATCGCCGCCGCCCTGGCGATCGCGCTTGGTTGGGTGCCAAACCCAGCCGGTGCGGCCTTGGCGCACGGTGATTAGCTCGCCGCTCGCCAGGCGCCAATATGTGTACCCTGCCCCGGCCCCGCCGTGCCGGCGTTGGGCGGCTTGGTCATGGGTCAGGCCCAACTGGTCGGCCACGGCCTGGGGCGGTAGCTGGCGGATGGCGTCGAGCTCGGCGCGGTCATGGGTGACGGTGGTTTTCATGGTTTCTAAATTCCTTTCCCGTCTGCCCGGGTTTTGGTTTTCAGCCTGCGGCAAGCCCTAGCGCAGCCGCAGTGCTGCTGCTACTCGTAGCAGCTACTTGTAGGGGGCTGTTTTCAGAGGGGGACTGTCCGCCGCTCGGCGTATCGATGTCCGCCGCTCGGCGTATCGGTTCAGGTTCAATGCTGGGCGCAAATTCCCGGGTGATGCTGGCCTGCTCGCCCTGCATGACACAGTTGAATTGGCTGTCGCAGTTCTGGATGGCTTCGACTGCCCGCCTGATCTGTGCCCGGCGCTGGCTGCGGCGGCGGCGGTCTTTGGCGACTGCGCCGAAGATGTGCGCTTCCAGCGCGTCCAGGCCGATCAACCGCGCGCCTGTGCGACCTGTAAACCATGAGCAAAGCCAGGCATAGAGCACGCGGGCCGTGGGCGTCGGTAGAGACCTGTAGGCCGTCATCGAGATGGGCGCGTAGCTCCGTCCACCCAGCGCCGCAGCAGTGCTGCGCGGGTTGAGTCTTGCGACGACACTGCCCGCCTCATCGCCCTGCCCGATTGCCCCGGAAATCAGGTGTGTGATGCCCCAGGCGCCGTTGGAGCCCTCGGCGTAGACCGTGATCATCGCGAGCCGCTGGAATGCCAGCCTGACGCTTTCCCTCGTATTACTGCCGGGCCGGTCTGATAGGCCCGCAACCCGGCAAAGCTCCGCAAGCGAAGTCTTGATTTCGATGGTCTGCGCGGCCCCGGCTATGTTCTGTTCGGGCTTGGCATCCTTGGGGGCATTGGGGTGCGGCAAGCCTGGCAACAGCCCGGCATCGAGCGCGGTTCTCAGACTTCCACCGTCCGCCGCGATGGCGAGCAAGGCGAGAAACACGCCTTGCTCAAGCTGGCTCATCTCCACCCCCATGATTCGCACCAGGCCGCCTGCGAATTTCTGCTCGATGCGCACCTCACGGCGCTGCGCCCCATCGGGCAGAGGGCGGAACATACTCATCAGCCCCAGGGCCATTTCGTGGCGTGCGACCTGCCGCGTTCGCTGCATGTCGGCCCGCGCCGCCGCCGGCAGGCGCTTGCGCCGCATTCCTTTTGGCTTAGAAGGGGTTTGCATTTCGCCGCTCCTTCCCGGACCGATGGTTCCCCTTGCCCAACTTCTGCAGCGGATAGGCCATGAGCCGGCCGCCGGGTTGCTTCCTGAGCCATTTGGGTTCGGCCGGCCTGCCATAGTTGGCTTTGACCTGCGCGAGCCGGATGTAGAAATGCCGTTCGAGGTCGTCGGCAATCCCATACTCATCCGCCTCCTTCTCGCTCATCACCGTCAGGTTGAGCTGCAGCCGCACCGCAGTGGTCAGACTGGACGCCCCCCGCGACCGTTCCCAGTCGTCGCCGTCCTTGGATTTGCCGATGTGGTGCAGAACCAGGATGGCGCATCCCGTGGCCCGCGCTATGCCACCAAGGGCACGCATGAGCGTCGTCATGTCGCCGTTGTTGTTCTCGTCGCAGTCGTGTAAGAAAGCCAGCGGATCGAGGATGACCAGCCGGCGCCCCTCGGCGAGGGCGCGCAGCTTGGCGTAAAACGGGCCGTGCCCGATGAGTCCGCCGGGCTGCCGCTGGATCACCCGCAGGTCATCCTGCTCGTCGGTCCAGCTCTGCACGTCGAGCTCGGCATCGATTTGCGCAAGATCGTCAGGGCTCAGCGCAGCGCGCAATTCATGCAACCGATAGTGCACAACGTGGGGGATGTCTTCGCCCATGACGATGGCGACAGGACCACTGGCCGGGGCGGGCCAGAGTGCATCGCCCATGCCGGTGCAGGCGGCTTTGCCCAGGGCAACAGAGATACCTATATGTAAGGCCAGAAAGCTCTTGCCGACCGCGCCTTGCCCGACGATCAGGCCGACAGTGCCCGCCAGCATGCCTGGGAGCACAAAGTCCAAGTGGGGCGGTTCTGCAGCTTCGGAGAAGGTGATGCGCTTCATTTTGCGAATTCCTCCCCCTCAAACAAGCACAGCTGCTCCTGCGCCCGGGCGGCGCGTTGCCCCTCCGCCTTGACGGGCTCCGCCTGTTTGGCCTGGCGCAGCGCACATTCACGCAGCGCGGGGAGATCGTCAAACCCCCAAAAGTCCCCGCACCTCGCCATCCAAACCAGCCGCTGAGCCATGATTTGCTGAGCGCGGCGCAACGTGCAGCGGGCCGTGCTGGCGAGCCAGGTTGTCGAATACAGCGCCCTGGCCGCCGCCAGTAGGTCGCGGCGTGATTCCAGATCCTGGTTGGCTTCGCCTGGCTGGGGCGCAAGCGCCCCAGCGATTGCAGCCGCCATCGCGGCATCGAGCGAGCGCGCTCGCTTTTCAATTGAGAGCGATGCGCACGACTTGGGGCCTTGCGAGCCGCCCTGGCGGCGCGCGTTGCGCATGAGGCTTTTCAGTCGCTGGGTGAGGGTCGGTGCGGTCATACCAGCCCCCGCACGTCTGCCCCGACCTCCAGCAGCCAGACGAGGGCGACGATTTCGCCCAAGGCGTCGCCAAGCTCTGCGGCCTCAATGGCCGCCGCTCGGGCCTCTCGCGACAAGGCAGCGAGCGCGGCCCGCGCCATGCGCTGGCGCAGGGCCTCGACCTCAACGGGGCTGGCAAAGCGGTTGGGGTTGAGGGCGGCGCTCATTTCGCACCCCCTCCCAGCCCAGCCACCGCCTTGCGGGGGCGGCCGCGGCGCGGTGCGGGTGCGGGCTGGGGGGTGGCGGGGGCCTGGCCTCGCCGCTGGGTGCCGAGCGCGTCGACGAACTCGAGCAGATCGGCGGTGCGCACCATCCTCCGTCCACCGATTTTGACTGTTGGCAGCTGGACTGTGCCAGTGCAGAGCCAGTTCCTGACGGTCTGCTGCGCGACGCCTAGAGCGTCAGCGCAATCTTCGATTGAGAGGAGAAGTGGTTGAGGTTTTTGCTCGCGAGCTTCGCGCGAGTGTTGGGTTTCGATGCGTGGCGACATGGCCGAACGCTCCTTTCAGGAGTCGTCCCGGCGTGCACCTCACGCATCACTCCCTCGCATTTGAGCGAGGCAGACTGGTTATCGACAAGCTCATCGCGCGCCATCCGGCGCCTTAGCCCCTTGTCGCAGTCAGATCAGATTCAAGGCTTTGGACTGCACCTTTATCTGATTCGTGGAGCCCTTTCAGCAGACTTACGAAGCGCTCAGTTTGCACCAAGCACAGCCCATACTTTACCCGTACCTACCGCACGATGCAAGTCCATTTTTAATTCTTGACTAATTTATCGGTCTAAGTCCACGCAACGGCCCCTCCGTGTTCCGTTACGGGTGGAGCACACCGCACATCATCCGCCGCAATCAATTTTTTGACGCCGGGGACACTACGGGGACAGTCACGCCGGTATGCGGCGGTATTTTTTGGGACAATCTGGGGACAATGCGCGCTCCAGAACCCATAAAAAAGCCCACATTGCAAGTGTGGGCTTGTTCTGTAAGTTGTTGATTATTTAGGTAATTATTGGCCTGCCCGACTGGATTCGAACCAGTGACCTACGGCTTAGAAGGCCGTTGCTCTATCCAGCTGAGCTACGGGCAGCAGGGGCTTGACGCTGCTATTTGCAGCCCGCTGAAGTGTAGTGGGGTGCAAGTGGGCATCCAAATTGCCCGCTGGGCCCGGCAGCGGGGGGCTCAGGCCTCGGTGGTGGCGGTGTAACCGGCGCGCACCACGGCCTCGACCAAGGCTTGGGTGGGTGCGCTGCCGGTCACCGTGGCACTGGCTTGCTCGAGATTGACATCGGCACTTTGCACACCCGCCACGGACTTGAGGGATTTGGTGACGGCGGCGACGCAATGCTGGCAGGTCATGCCTGTGACGTGAAGCGTGGTGGTTTGCATGGATGATCTCCTGGTGAGGTTGGGGTCTGAGTTGGGCCGGACTCAATGGGCCGGCCTGCTTGCGGGGACGGATGATGGGGCGGCCAATGCCGTGTCGGTCTTCATGCCGCGGCTTGGCGCTGCCGACGGCCAGGCGTGTAGCCGCTTGAGCCGCAAGCTGTTGCCAAGCACAAAGATGGACGACAGCCCCATGGCCACGCCCGCCAGCATGGGGTTGAGGTGCAGGCCCCAGGGTGCGCCGAGGCCGGCGGCAACGGGGATGAGCACCACGTTGTAGGCGAAGGCCCAGAACAGGTTGCCGCGTATGGTGCCCAGGGTGCGGCGCGCGGCGTTCAGGGCGGTGAGCACGCCGGAGAGTTCGCCACGGGTGAGCGTGACATCGGCGGCCTCGATGGCGATGTCGGTGCCGCTGGCAAGCGCCATGCCCACGTCGGCCTGCGCCAGGGCGGGCGCGTCGTTGATGCCGTCTCCGACGAACAGCACGCGCCGGCCCTGGGCCTGCAAGGCCTTCACGACATCGGCCTTGCCCGCTGGCAGCACGTCGGCATGCACGCTGGCAATGCCCAGTTGCCGCGCCACGGCCTGTGCGGTGCGCGCAGCGTCGCCGGTGACGAGTTCCACCCGCAGCTTGTGTGCCTGCAGCGCTGCCACCAGCGCGGCGGCGTCGGGCTTGATGGGGTCGGTGATGCCCAGCACGCCGACCACCTGGCCGGCGCGCATGACGAACACCGCCGTCTGGCCTTCGGCCTGCAGCCGCTCCACTTCCGCTGCGGCAGGGCCGGGGTCGATGCCTTGTTGGGTGACGAAGCGCAAGGCGCCCACAGCGACCTTCGCGCCTTCAACCTCGGCATGGGCGCCATAACCGGCAACAGCGGAGAACTGTGTGGCCGTTGGCACTTGGGCGTCGCGCTCGGTGGCGGCTTGCAGCACGGCATGCGCCAGCGGGTGTTCCGAAGTGGCTTCAACCGCCGCGGCCCAGCGCAGCACATCGGCTTCGCGCGTGCCCGGAGCAGCCCAGATGGCACCGAGGGCGGGGCGACCGAGGGTGACGGTGCCGGTCTTGTCGAGCAGCACGGTGTCCACGTTCGACAGCGTCTCCAGCGCCTCGCCCTTGCGGAACAGCACGCCGAGCTCAGCGGCGCGGCCGGTGCCCACCATGATGGCGGCCGGCGTGGCCAGGCCCATGGCGCAGGGACAGGCGACGACCAGCACGGCCACGGCCGCAAGCAAGGCGTGGCTGATGGCGGGCGCCGGCCCGATGACGAGCCAGACGACGAAACTGAGCAGCGCGATGAGCAGCACCGCCGGGGTGAACACCCGCACCACCCGGTCCGCCAGGCCCTGGATGGGCAACTTGCCGCCCTGGGCCTGCTCCACCAGCCGGATGATTTGCGCCAGCACCGTGCCCTGCCCCACCGAGGTGGCCCGCACCACCAGCATGCCCTGCTGATTGACGGTGCCGGCGCGCACGCCATCGCCCGGATGTTTGGCGCTGGGGATGGGCTCACCGCTGAGCATGGATTCGTCCACATGCGAACCGCCTTCGACCACCTCGCCGTCCACCGGCAGGCGCTCGCCCGGGCGCACGATGACCAGATCGCCCTGCTGCACGTCGGCGATGGGAACGGTCAGTTCGGTGCCGTCTCGCCGCACCCTGGCGTCCTTGGCCTGCAGCCGCGCCAGGGCGCGAATCGCAGCCGAGGTGCGGCCCTTCGCCACCTCCTCCAGATACTTGCCGAACAGCACCGCGGCGATGACCACGGCAGCCGAGTCGAAGTACACATGGCGCGCATCCGGCGGCAGCAGGCCGGGGGCTGCCAGCACAACGATGCCGAACAACCAGGCCGCGCCCGCGCCGGTGGCGACGAGCGAGTTCATGTCAGGTGACAAATGCCGGTAAGCCGCCCAGCCGGGCCGGAAAAAGCGTCGCCCGGGGCCGAACAACACGGCCGTGGTGAGCACGGCCTGCACCCAGTCCCAGAAGCGGGGAATGGCGGCGGGGGCCGTGGCGTCGAGCACGGCCATGAAGCCATGCCAAACCATGCCGCCCATGGACAGCACCAGCACCGGCAAAGCCAGCGCCAGCGCCAGCCAGACGTCGCGGCGCATGGCCTGCAATTGGCGCTGCTTGTGCTCGGCCTGGTCGGCGGCGGCCGCAGCGCCCTCGGCATCCGCCAGGCTGGCGGTGTAGCCGGCACCTGCCACAGCGCGAATCAGCGCGGCCGGCTGCACGCTGGCCGGGATGTATTGCACGCTGGCACGCTCGGTGGCCAGGTTGACGCTGGCAGCCAGCACGCCGGGCAAGGCCAGCAGCGCACGCTCCACCCGGCCGACGCAGGAAGCACAGGTCATGCCTTGCACCAGCAACGTGGCCTCGGCGGTGCGCGGGGCATAGCCGGTGTCGCGCACCATCTCCACCAATTGCTGCGGCGGCACCTGGCGGGGGTCGAAGCGCAACTGCGCCTGCTCGGTGGCGAGGTTGACCGTGGCCTGCACCCCGGGCATGGCGTTGAGCGCGCGCTCCACCCGGCTGCTGCAGGAGGCGCAGCTCATGCCGTCGATGTCGAGTTGCAGTTCGCAGACCTCGGCCGCATCGGCAGAAGAAATGGACGAGGTCGGTGTGTTGCTCTGTGTCGTACCGGTTGTGTTCATGATGGTTTCCTGTGTCACCCTCGTGAGAAAACGCCGGCCGCCCCAAGTTTTCTCATCCCCTCGGGGGGGCCTGACGCAAAGCGGCAGGTCTGGGGCCCTCTCAAGCCTGGGGTTCGCGGGTCAGGGCCGCGAGGATGGGGCATCCGGCGGCGGCGCCATGTCCGGGGCAAGTTTCGGCCAGCGCCACCAGACCCGCTTTGAGCTGGCGCAAATCGTCGAGCCGGGCATCGATCTGCGCCACGCGCTGCTGCACGATGGCTTTGACCGCGCCCATGTCGGCATCGGCGTGCAGGCCGAGCAACTCGCGGATTTCCGGCAGCGAAAACCCCAGCGCCTGAGCGCGGCGAATGAAGCGCAGGCGTTGCGCCGCGGTCTGGTCGTACAGCCGGTAGTTGGAGGCGCTGCGCTGGCTCGGCGCAATCAACCCCAGGCGCTCGTAATGCCGCAGGGTCTCAGTGGCCAGCCCGTTGTCGTGGGCGAGCTTGCCGATGGTCATGGTGTTCATGATGAGGTGTCCTTCCGATTGAGTCATGCAAGACTGGGCGCGGCAAGTGGCAGTTGTCGGCAGACGTGATCCATGTCAAACATTATAGTCGGCTGTAATGTTCATGGATTGGGCTGGATTTCGCCTTGTTGCGCACAAGGTCAAGCATGCTTGGAACGAGTGCGGCGCGACGCGGCCAGCGAAGGCGCGGCGCCAGCACGCAAACCATGAGTGAACCAGGACGGGTCGGCAAGGGCCCAGGCCTGCAGACACCTAGACTAGAGGCCTGCGGCGCTTGCCGCGATCTGGGTGATGTCGGTCTCTTCGACCCCATCGACCGCGACACGGCTGCCTCGCGCAAAGTGGAAGCGAATCACCCCCTGCGCGTCGATCTCTCGCTGCAAGACCTGGCAAGCCCAGAGTCGATGGGCATGGGCGATGCCCTCGCCCAGGGCGAAGCCGAGTTGATGCACGTCGAGCGCGCGCCGGAACAACACCGGCACCAGTTCGGCGGCCGTGCAAGCCTGGCCTTCGCACGCGCGCAGCACGCGTTGCAGACGCTCGGCGTGGTGCTCGCGCAGTTGCCGAATGCGCGCATGTGCCCCGGTGAACGGCAGGCCATGCGACGGCAGCACGCGCATGCCGGCCGGCAGCAAGGCAAAGCGCGCGAGCGAACGCAGATAGCGGCCGAGCACGTCGGCCTCGGGCTCGATGGGGAACACCGAGACATTGGTGGAGATGCGCGGCAGCAATAAATCGCCGGCGATCAACACGCCACGCGCCTCGCACCACAACGCCGCATGCTCGGGCGAATGGCCGCCGCCCTCCACCACCTGCCAATCGTCGGCACCAATACGCAGAACCTGCCCATGCACCAGGCGCTGGTACTGCAACGGCACCGTGGGCACCATGCGAGCATAAAAATTGCCGCGCCCGGCCATCTCCTGCAAATGAACAGGATCAGCGCCGTGGCGGCGGTAATGCGCCAGCATGGAGGCGGTGTCGGTGGGCGGCAGCCCGGCCGTGAGCAGCCGGGCACTGAGGTATTCGCCCTGGGTCATGCAGAGCGGCACGTCCCAGCGCTGGCACAGCCAGTCGGCCAGGCCAATGTGGTCGGGGTGCATATGGGTGCAAATCACCCGCGTCACTGGCTTGCCGCCCAGAACGTCGGCGAACACCTGTTCCCAGGCCGCACGCGTGGCGTCCGTGGTCAGACCGCAGTCGACGATGGTCCAGCCCGGCCCGTCGTCCAGCAACCAGAGGTTGATGTGGTCGAGCGCCAAGGGCATGGGCATGCGCAGCCAGTACAGCCCTTCGGCCACACGATGGGCTTGTCCCGGCGTGGGCGGCGCTTCACCGGCGAAGTACACCGGCTCGAAATCGGTTTGATGCATGGGATGAAGCGAGACGTTCGCGCGCCGACACAGAGGTCGGCCGCATGCAGCGATCGGGCATCAGCGCCCGAAGATTTCAGGCGCCGATGCCTTCGAGCAAAGTGCCCAGTTCGCGCAGCACCACGGCTGCGGCCGGATGGCGCTCGGCAAAGCGCAGCGACAGCTCGCGCACCCGCTGCGTCAGACCGGTTTCGCTTCGCCCCACCTCGTCATCGAGCGCGCGGCGAATGTCGGCGTCCAGGCTGGCAAGTTCGGACTTGAGCTGGTCGTCCAGCGGTACGCCGGATTCCAGGGCGGCGCGCAGCCGGTCGAGGCTTTGTTTGACAGTTTGCTGATCCACGAATCATCCTCAGGGCGGTGTGATGGCATCAATCTTAGGCCTCGGGAACACCCCCCGCACAGCTGCATGAAACGCCAAGCAAACGTTCATGGCCAGCGCCAGGGCGCGATGGGGGGCGAGCGCGGTTGCATGACGAATGGCATACTGGGCATTCACCCGGAACCTTCCATGAACCCCCATACCTGGCTGCTCTACGTCCTCGCCGTCGGCGTGATTTCCGCGATTCCCGGCCCCAACATGCTGTTGGTGATGAGCCACGGTGCGCGCCACGGGCTGCGCCGCTCCACCGCCACCATGGCCGGCTGCATGACGGCGCTGCTCATCATGATTTCCATTTCGGCCGCTGGTCTCGGCGTGTTCCTGCAAGCCTGGCCCACACTGTTCGACGCGCTGCGCCTGCTGGGAGCCGCCTACCTCATTAACCTCGGCATCAAAACCTGGCGAGCCGCCGCTCATGCCGGGACCTTGGCGGCGCCACTGGCCGATGCCGTTGAACCGCCACGAGGCCTGCACACGCCCGGCGCCCTGTTTCGCAATGGCTTCCTGGTGGCCAGCAGCAACCCCAAAGCCATCCTGTTCGCAGCCGCCCTGCTGCCCCAGTTCATGAGCCCAACGGCCCATTGGCTGCTGCAATTCGTGGTCCTGGTCAGCACCTTCGCCGCCATCGAGGTGAGCTGGTATTTCATCTACGCCGGCTTCGGCTCGCGTCTCGGCAAATTGTTGCGTGGCGCAAAAGTCGCACGCGCTTTCCAGCGTGCAACCGGCGGCATTTTCGTCGGCTTCGGCGCGGCCATGGCTGCCTTCCATCGCTGAGCCGCCACGCGGGAAAAAAGCCAGGTGCTGGCGAAGGCCTTGGTCTTGCCGAAAGTGGCCACCAGGGCGCTGACCGTGATCGGTCCGATGCTTGGGATGGCAACCGGTCAGCATCAACGCGGATTGCGGCGCGCGACCCCATAAGTAGCCCGAGCGGGCCGTAGCGCTGCCGCGTGGGGCACTCCACGCAGCAGCGTGAAGGTGTCCCCGGGCGTGAGACGACGTGTCCTGCCCTCGCAGGTCAGCCACATCTCACCTTGTATCACCACCGCGTCCGCATCGAACGGGTGGTGTGCGTATCCAGGGCCGTGTCGGGCGGCCAGCGGCGAACGAGAGCTTCATCGAATCCGCAGGCATAGGCCTGGGCTTGGAAGGCTTCAAACGTCTTGGCATTCATGAGGTGATGACGCGACAGCCGGCAGCGATGGGATGATGGCTTTTCGTACCGACGTCGAGCATGGGCATTTCAGGATCTCCGGATGGCGTTACAGGGGCCTGACCGGATGCTGACTTCTATCGCTGGCTTCGAGTTGGCATCGCTTCCTTGAAGCGCGACGCATTCAACACTGTGTGCGCCCGCACCATTGTCACCACGCGGCCGAATTTGCACTGACGAGGATGTGACAAGCCACAGTGGCATTGGCAGGGGGAATGCTCGCCAGGGTCCCTGGTCAGGTCATGTCGATGCACGGGTCAATTAGTTATGTTTTCGATGATTTTTCGATGAATGCCCTAGATGGTGTCGTCACGAGATTGCAAGCCAAAGCACCAGGCAGCGTATGTGGACCGCTGCCAGGAATGAAGCGGCGTTTTTGGCGTAGCGCGTCGCGATGCCTCGCCAGCGTTTGAGATGCAAAAACGCGTTCTCAACGAGATGGCGGTGTCGGTCGAGAGGCTTGTCATCACTGCGTTGCTCCTTTCGGTTTTTGCGAGGCGGGATCACGACGCGCATGCCTTGAGCGGTGGCCTGCAGGGCGATGGCATCGCTGTCGTAGCCCTTGTCGGCTAACAGGTGCTCGGCGCTGAGCCCTTCAATCAAGAGCCCAGCCTGCGTGCAATCTGCCGAGGCACCTTGCGTAACAAGGACTCGGAGCGGCAGACCAAACGCATCCACGGCCAGATGTAGCTTGGTGTTGAGCCCCCTTTTGTCAGGCTCATGGCTTGATTGCCGCCACGGGCACCTGCGGCGTGCGGATGAACCTTGATGTGGCTGGCGTCGATCATCAGCCATTCGTCATCAGGCTCATCGATCAATTGCTCCAGCAATGCCTCCCAAGCGCCGTTGTCACGCCACCGGCAGAACCTGCGGTGCGTGTTCTTCCAATCCCCATACGAGGGCGGTAAATCCCGCCACGGCGCGCCCGTCCTCAGAATCCAGCAGACCGCATTGATCAATCGCCGGTTGTCGTGTGCGATGCCACCCCACGCGCCTTTACGCCCCAACAGTCGCGGCTCAAGCAGAGCCCACGCCGCATCGGAGATGTCATGCCGTTGATGAGCCTCAGCCATTCGCCTGCACCGCTGTTTTTGCAAAACAGCATCCTAACTCATCTCGTGACGACACTATCTAGACAATTCATGCTTTGTGGGTGCCCTTTGCGCACCAGCCCGCCCCGCACGGCCTGCCCCACCCCTGGCCCCGCCCCGATGGGAACCCAATGGGAGCGAACCGCCAAGGGCAAACCAAGACCGCATAAAACAATGGTGAACACTCCAATGGGAATCGAGTGGGAATGCAGTGGGAATTTGGCACCATTTAGACGAAAAAAGCCCACAGGTTAGTGTGGGCTTGCTCTTTAAGTCGTTGTTTTTACTGCTGATTATTGGTCGGGGCGAGAGGATTCGAACCTCCGACCCTCTGCTCCCAAAGCAGATGCGCTACCAGGCTGCGCTACGCCCCGAACCCACTATTCTAGGGTACCGGGCTGGCGGGACTGCGGCGGCAGACAGGCTCATGCTTTGCAACACGGGGGTTATCGAGCGGGAACTAAGATGCCAAGGTCTCTTATGCACGGCGCCAAAAAGCATCTCGGCCTGTTGCCTCAATTTGCAGCCATGCCCAAGTCAAACGGTCGAACCCTGCTCAATGAACTGCTCAGCGCCGATGCGCTCAAGCTGGTCGACCAGCTCGCTTTGCCCAGCAAGCCGTTCACGCGTCCAAACCAAGACGAAGTGACGCGTGGCGAGTTGGCGCTGGCCATGACGCAAGCGTTGTTTGCGCGCCTGGCGCAATCGGTGCCGGAGGCGATGCGCTATGTCGAGCGTGCACGTGAGCAGGGGCGCTCGATCACTTTCGACCATGGCGCGGTACGCACGGTGCTCGCAGCGTCTTGCGGGGCCTTGCCGAGTGGGGAGGCCGCCATCACCCGCATCTTGCTGCCGCTGGGCTACACGCTGGCGGGCATCTATCCCCTGCCGCGGCTGAAGATGACCGGGCGCGCCTACATCCACGCCGACGACCCGCAAGGCATCGCCCAGTTCTTCGTGAGCGAACTGCATCCGGAAGGCTTTTCCGCCACGTTTCAGCGAACGCTGAACACGGTTCTCGGCCATTCGCGCGACCCCTTGAGCGCGGCCGATCATGACGCCTTGCAAGACCTGCGTCGGGAAGGCCATTTGCCGTTCAACACCGCGCTCAAGCTGCTTCCCGCCCTGCTGCGTTGCTTCGCCCGCCAGCACCCCTTGCCCAGCTTGGCGCAATACCAACTGCTGCTGCAGGAGTCGGCCGAGATGGCCTGGATCAGCACGGAAGGCCAGACCTTCAACCACGCCACCGACCGGGTTGACGATGTGCTCGAACTGGCCGCGCAGTTGCGCGCCGAGGGCTTTGCGATCAAGGACCAGGTGGAAGTCTCCTCCAGCGGCGCGGTCCGCCAAACGGCGTTGCGCGCCGCCAGCGTGCAGCGTGCGTTACAGGGCGACGACGGCCCGCAGCTGCACGAACTACCCGGCTCGTTCTTCGAATTCATCAGCCGTGGTGCGCAGCCCGGTGGCTCTTTA
Organism: Thiomonas sp.; assembly: GCF_054608695.1. Taxonomy (NCBI): domain Bacteria; kingdom Pseudomonadati; phylum Pseudomonadota; class Betaproteobacteria; order Burkholderiales; genus Thiomonas; species Thiomonas sp. Next base: position 4,627 of record NZ_JBTRXV010000060.1, on the reverse strand, counting down.
CCAGCCGATATGGACATGCGCTTCGATTCCGGCAACGCCACCGGCATTTTCAAAATGACTGCAACATCAACATGAAATCCTACAAACCAACTCGCGTTCTCTCGCCCGCCCTTCCACTCTTCGTTGCCCTGTGCGCCTTCGGCATTCTCGCCGGTGCGCTCTGGGTGCAGCACCAGTCAAACCCGCCGTGCCCGCTGTGCATCATGCAGCGCATGGCCTACCTCGGCATGCTTGCCTTTGCCCTCATCGCCGCAGGTTTGGCAGCCGCAGGAAAGGCGGCCCCGAGCCGGCTGGCCTTGCTGCTCGGCGCCTTGAGTGGCCTCGCCGGCCTGGGCGTCGCCGGGCGGCATGTGTGGCTGGTCTGGCATCCGGGCCAGACCTGCGGGCTGGACCCGCTCGCCGCCACCATCAACAACTGGAGCATCACGCATTGGGCACCGTGGATGTTCCGCGCAGATGGTCTTTGCGCCGACGTGCCATCGATCCTCGGCGTATCCCTGCCCATGTGGTCGGCGCTGGGTTTCATCCTGCTGACGATTCTGCTGTTGCTGTCCATGCGCAGCGCGAAGCGACATTGAGCGGGCGGTTCGCCATGCACAAGCCATTGAATGCCATCGCCCTGTCCATGCTCGACCTCGTCGCCGTGCGCGAGGGCGGCACCGTGGCCGGTGCGCTGGCCATTGCCCTGCGTACCGCACAGCATGCCGAAGCGCTCGGCTTCAAGCGCTACTGGCTGGCCGAGCACCACAACATGCCCGGCATCGCCAGTTCCGCCACTGCCGTGCTCGTGGGGCACATCGCTGCGGGCACGCAGCGCATGCGCATCGGCTCTGGCGGGGTGATGCTGCCCAACCACGCACCGCTCGTCGTTGCCGAAGCCTTCGGCACCCTGGCCGAGCTGTACCCGGACCGCATCGACCTCGGACTGGGCCGCGCCCCCGGCACCGACCCGCTGACCATGCGCGCACTGCGCCGCGACCGCGTGGAAAGCGAGGACGACTTCCCCCGCGACGTGGCCGAGCTGCAGCGCCTGCTGGCCCCGGCCGAGCCCGGCCAGCGGCTCATCGCCATGCCCGGCGCCGGCACCAATGTTCCCATCTGGTTGCTCGGCTCCAGCCTGTTCTCTGCACAACTGGCGGCCGAGCGCGGGCTGCCTTATGCCTTCGCCTCGCACTTCGCGCCTCGCATGCTGCTGCCGGCGCTCAAGCTTTACCGCAGCACGTTCCGGCCTTCCGCCGCGCTGGCGCAGCCATATGTCGCCATCGGCGTGCCCCTGATCGCGGCCCCCACCGACGACGAAGCCCACGACCTGGCCAGCAGCACCCATCAGCGTGTGCTCAGCATCATCACCGGGCGCCGGGGGCGACTGCAGCCGCCCGTCCAACATTTCATGCAGCAACTGCAGCCCCAGGAACAAGCCGCCATTGCCGACTTCCTGGCCGCCGCCGTGATTGGCGGCCCCGACACCGTGCGCGCCGGCTTCAACGCCCTGGCCGAAGCCACGCAAGCGGACGAATTCATGCTGGTGTGCGATGTGTTCGACGCCGACCTGCGGCTGCGCTCGCTGGACATCGCCGCAACGGCAATGCAGGCTTGAAGCCGGCGCCTTTGCTTCGGCGCATCTCCGTGACTATGCTGCCCAAACGAGCCGAGGCAAACCGGGTGCCCGGCGGCAAGGAGACCAACCATGGACATGAACCGTTGGACGCGTCGCGACATGCTGTCGATGGCCGGCTGGGCGGGCCTCGCCGGCCTGGGTGGCCTGGCCCTGGGCACGGCCCAGGCTGCGGAACCGAGCAAACCCCTGGGCGACCTGCTGCCACCCGGCTCGGACTTGCTCGCGGCACTGATGCGCAAGTTGGCGCAAGCTCCCTACCGGCGCGACTTCAAGACCGTCCCGATGATGCTCACCGACCCCGACGACTGGGACGCCCAAGCCATGCACGACGTGCTGCACTATCCCGGCAGCCCGAAAATGGTGTGGCACAACACCGATCTGGCCGGGCCTTGGTTGAACCTGATGCGCCTGACGCTGAACTCGCAAATCTGGTCGTTCAAGCATCCCAACTTTCTGGTCGTCTCGGTCACCCACGGCCCCGCAGCACTGGCCCTGTTCGACGAACACGCCTGGAAGCGCTACGACTTCCCCAAGCTCACCAAAGGCAAGTTCAAACGCAACACCTTCATCGACATGCCACCCGCCGCCTATGCCAACCCGGCGGACTACCAAAACCCCCAAGGCGCCTACTCGGCCAAGGCCGTCAGCATCACGGAATTGCAAAAGCGCGGCGTTGTTTTTCTCGCCTGCCATGACGGCATCTGGGGCCTTGCCGGACACCTGCACCAGAGAGGCCCGAACCCCGGCAAACTGACCCAGGGCGAACTGGCGGCCGACCTCACCAACCACCTGATCCCCGGCGTCATCCTCACACCCGATGTGGTCGGTGAACTTGTCGAGTTGGAACAGGCCGGGTTCACTTACGCGCACAGTTAAGCCGCTGGCCCAAACCTGGGACCGCCTCTCGGCAAAACCTGGCCCCACTCCAGCCAGCTTCAGGATGGTGGCGTGATGGAACGGTGGGTTTGCCGATCTTCCCGCACACGGACAGCCAGCCAATGCAACAGTTTGCGCGATGCATCCCTCACATCCACGCCAGCGTCGATTTGCGCATGCCACAAGGCGGCTTCGCTGTCGCGCAGGCCCTTGCCCTCGAAGAAGCGTGTGAGGGGGCAGATGTCGGGCGAGGTTGGTGCGCAGCCTTGTCGCCATGCATGAACTGCCAGTGGTAGGCGATTGCCCCCAAAAATGATGAATCGTGGAATCACTCGTGTTCGAGCGCCGGGCCTGATTCCATGCCACCAGGTCATCGCCCGGCATCGGCCGACCCCGGCGAATTCTCAAGTTGCCACAACGCCACACGCAACCAGGCAAGGCCGCTTCTTTTGGAACGAGAAGGTGAGCCCGTACGGTTAACGATGCAATGACAAGCAGGGCCGGCGGCGCTCGAAAAGCGCCCCATGACGTTCGCCTACATCCGCCACGAACTTGTGGGATGTCTTGCTATACGACTTGTACAAGTCTTTGAATTTGCCTCATTACTGGCGGAGGCGAAGAGATTGCAGCATGGCTGTGTTTTTATGTGGTACTGATCATAACACCAGTTTTGAGGCGCTTTGGCATGTTCTCTTGGATCACTTCTCTTGGATCACATCACCTCGGCGATCAATCGCAAGTGCGCGGCCGCAGGCCTGACTTCTTTCATCCATCCGTGCCCTGGCAGGGTCTTTTGCTCGATCTCCACCAAACCTGCCCGTGCCAGTGCATCCACATCGCGCTTGACCGCGCTGCGGTCACGGTGCAGCCTTGCGGCCACGCCGGTAATCGATTCGGGGCGTTCTTTCACAGCGCGGTAGACATCAAGCCTGGCCGTGGTCAGCAGGCTGAGCAAGTCGGCGGGGTCTTCGAAGCTGATGACTTTTTCTTCGGCCAATGGCAAACCAGCATCGGCCTTGCGCGCCAAGTCCCGCCCCCGTTTGAAAAAGGCCTGTTCGGTTGCGGTCTTGACGATGATCTTGCTCATGGGCGACTCCTAGTGAGTTCCAGCCAATCGGCCTCAAACCTTGCCTCGATGTCTTCGAAGCGGGTAAATAGGATCGGCGAGACGGTGCCGAAGTGATGGCGATGGTGATAGCCATGCTGGTTGTCATACCCGACGACGCGGCCGTTGTCCCCGGCATGCAGATCATGGTTGATATAGGCGAGGTTGTACCGGGTCACCCGCCCCTCCCGATCGACCCAGACCTCCCGGCGAAGTTGCCCGTTGTCACGCTTGCGGGCGATGTGGTGGGTTTCGTCGACGATCTTCCGATCAGGCATGACCAATTTTTCATGGCTGCATAATCCTGCTGTTCTTTTGTACCGCGGCCCGCAGCACGTCGATGTGATCCACCCAGTGCTGCATCATCTTGATGCGCTCGGGCAGGTACTCGGCGCGGTTGTAGGCGGCGCGCACCTTGTTTTCCTCTTCGTGGGCAAGCTGGCGTTCGATCACGTCATGGCGCCAGCCCTGCTCGTTGAGGATGGTCGAGGCCACGGCACGGAAGCCGTGCCCCGTCATCTTGCTGCGGTAGCCCATGCGGTACAGGGCGAACAGCAGGGTGTTGTTGCTCATGATGGTGCGCGTGTTCCGGCCCGGCCAGACATAGACGCTGTTGCGGCAGGCGGCTTGTTGCGGGCGCAGGATGGCCAGAGCCTGGGTGGACAGGGGCACGATGAAGTCGCGCTTCATCTTCATTAGAGGTCAGCCTCCAGCCTATGCTTGACATCGCGGGTGTGGCTGTCCACCCAGATGCAGCGCTGGCGCTCGAACCATTCGGTGGCGATGTGCTGGAAGCTCTTGGTGGCGTCGACGTGCGCTTCGGGCCCTATTGGCCTGGCGCACGGCGCTGGGGTCGATGCCCTGGATGATCTGGCGCTTGGCGTCGTCGCCGGCCTGGCGAGCCTCTTTCAGGCTGATCAGTGGACAGTGGATAAGCGCCGAAAGAGAGGCGCTTCTCGACGCCGCCGTAGCGGTACTTGAAGCGCCAGCCTTTGCTACCGGCCTTGGTGATTTCGAGGTAGAGCCCA
>NZ_JBTRXV010000059.1:0-26941 GCF_054608695.1 Thiomonas sp. | reverse complement strand
AGCACGGTGTGGCCCTGGGCCACCAGCTTCTTGACGGTCTCGGGTGTGGCCGCCACCCGCCGCTCTCCTCCTAAGCTCTCAGCAACAACGCCGATGCGCATCCAGGATTCTCCTTGTGGGTTGGGGATGTCTCATGCGATCCAACCCGATATTCTTACCGAAGCGCGGCATTCGGGTGCAAGCGCAGCAAGCCAGCCCCCGGGAGAACCCGGGGGTTTGATGAAACAATCGGTCACTTCGTCCTTGAAGGCCCACCCATGCGCCAAGCCTGGAAACCCAGTGTCACCGTTGCCGCCATCATCGAGCAGGATGGCCGCTTTTTGCTGGTGGAGGAACACACCCAGGAAGGCCTGCGCCTGAACAACCCGGCCGGCCATCTGGAGCCGGGCGAGAGCCCGCTGCAGGGCGTGGCGCGTGAAGCGCTGGAGGAAACCACCCGCGACTTCACGCCCGACGGGTTGGTGGGCGTGTACCTGTCGCGCTTCCAGCGCCCGGGCGAAGATGTGACTTACCTGCGCTTCGCGTTTCGCGGCAGCGTGGGCGCAAGCGTGGCCGGGCGCGTGCTGGATCACGGCATCGTCCGCACCCTGTGGCTGACGCCCGAGGAAGTGCGCGCCAGCCAGTCGCGGCATCGCAGCCCGCTGGTGCTGCAGTGCGTGGAGGACCACCTCGCCGGCAAGTGTTATCCCCTCGACTTGGTGACGACCCATGCCAGCGTGCTGGCGCTGCAGGGCGGGGGCGGCGGCGCCTAAAATTTGCGCATGTTACCCAGCCCCAAACCCCGCGTCGTCGTCGGCCTGTCCGGTGGCGTCGATTCATCCGTTTCCGCCTGGCTGCTCAAACAGCAGGGCTACGACGTCGTCGGCCTGTTCATGAAGAACTGGGAAGACGACGATGACAGTGAATACTGCTCGTCGCGCCAGGACTGGCTGGATGCGGTGAGCGTGGCCGACCGCATCGGCATCGACATCGAAGCGGTGAATTTCGCCGCCGAATACAAAGACCGCGTGTTCGCCGAATTCCTGCGCGAATACGCCGCCGGGCGCACGCCCAACCCCGATGTGCTGTGCAACGCCGAAATCAAGTTCAAGGCTTTTCTCGACCATGCCATGCGCCTGGGTGCGGAGAAAATCGCCACCGGCCATTACGCCCGGGTACGCGAAACGGCACCGGGATTCGAGCTGCTGCGCGGGCTCGATCCGTCCAAGGACCAGAGCTATTTCCTGCATCGGCTGAACCAGGCGCAGTTGTCGAAAACCTTGTTCCCGGTGGGTGCGCTGCACAAGATCGAGGTGCGCCGCATCGCTGCGGAAATCGGCCTGCACAATGCGCGCAAGAAGGACTCGACCGGAATCTGCTTCATCGGCGAGCGGCCGTTTCGCGAGTTTCTCAACCGTTACTTGCCGACGCGCCCCGGACCGATGAAAACGCCCGATGGCCGCCTGCTTGGCGAGCATGTCGGCCTGGCGTTCTACACCCTGGGGCAGCGCAAGGGCATTGGTCTGGGCGGCAGCAAGGACGGCAGCGGCGAACCTTGGTTCGTGGCGTGCAAGGACATGGCCAGCAACACCCTCTATGTCGCGCAGGGTCACGACCATCCTTGGCTACTGAGCCACAGCCTGCGAGCCAGCGATATGAGCTGGGTGGCGGGAGTCGCACCCAGCGCCGGCACGGTTCACGAGGACACGCAGGGCCGCTCCCGGGGTGCTCTCAGCGCCAAGACGCGCTACCGCCAGGCGGATAGCGCCTGCCGCATCGGTGAGCTGAATGACGGCGGCTTTTCGCTGGCGTTCGACACGCCGCAGTGGGCGGCGACGCCTGGCCAGTCGGCCGTGGTCTATGCGGGGGAGGTTTGTCTGGGAGGCGGCGTCATCACCGCAACGGGCCGCCTCGTGGCCGAGGCGATGGCGCCAGCAATCGCCCGCGCTTGAGCGGGCCGGGCGTTCAGGTCATGCGGCTCAACAGGGTTTCCATCTCCTCCATCATGGAATCGAGCTTGACCTTCTCGGTCGGGCCGCCGTCCATGCGGGAGTCGAGCTCCTGCTCGATGTAGCAAACGGTCATGCGCACGAAGGTGCTGTCCAGCGCCTTGCGCACCGCCGAGAGTTGCTGCGCAACCTTGAGGCAGGGCTCGCCTTCGTCGATCATGCGCTGCACACCGCGCAACTGACCCTCGGCGCGCTTGAGGCGGTTGAGGATGTCGGTACGCGAAGATTGATCGGTGAGAACAGTCATGAAGGACTCTCCAGGGGGCTGGGTATGGGGAGGAGTGGAATGGCGCATCCGTTGCCTTTCATTCATGATACTGAGGCGGTCGGCCTTGCGTTGCGGGCTCACCCATGCGAACTGAGCCGAGACGGTTCAGCTCCCGCAGCTCAGCTTGGACTCAGGCACGCCCGCCTTTTTCAGGATGAGGCCCAGCGGGCAGAAGTTGGTGAAGCCGAACTGCAGCAGGTTGGCACCCACGAAGGCGGTCAGCAGCAGGAACCATTCGGACACGAAAATCGGGCTTTCTCGTACACCCAGGGCAAGGGACAGCAGGATGAAGGTCCCGGCAAAAATACGGATGTAGCGTTCAACGGTCATGGTCAGGCTCCAGCGGTTGGATGGGAATCAATACATCAAAAATAATGCAAACCCACCCGGGTATCAAGCGCGTGGGCGGCGGCGGGAATGACAAGTTGTAAAGGCGGCCCATCATGCTTGCATCGGCGGTGGTGATTGGACACGAATCTGCCAGATGTAATACAGCAGCGGAATCACGATGAGCGTGAGGATGGTCGACAGCAGGGTCCCGAAGATCAGCGACACCGCCAGCCCGCCGAACACCGGGTCGGACACCATCACGGCCGAGCCGAAGATGATGGCCAGCGCGGTGAGCAGAATGGGACGCAGGCGCACGGCGCCGGCCTGCGCCACCGACTCCTGCAGGCTGTAGCCGCGGGCGCGGTAGTCGAGGATGAAGTCGATCAGCAGCAGTGAGTTGCGCACCACCACGCCCGCCAGGGCGATCACCCCGATCATCGACGTCGCGGTAAATGCCTGGTGCGTGATCCAGTGGCCGGGAAACACGCCGATGAGGGTGAGCGGGATCGCTCCCATGACGATGACCGGCAGCAGGAAGGACTTGTAGTACGCCACCAGCAGCAGGTAGATGAACACCAGCGCCACCATGAAGGCCGAGCCCAGGTCGCGGAATACGTCGAGGGTCAGGCGCATCTCGCCGCCCCACAGCAGCTGGTAGCCCTTGAGGTCGGATGCCGGGGTGTCGGTGAAGCCGAGGTTGCCGGTGGTGAAGGTGGTGCCGTTGGCCAGTTTTTTGCCGTCGAGCCTGGAGTTCAGGCTGAGCGTGGCATAGACCGGGCTGGAGTGGCTCATCTCGCCGCTCACATAGACCACAGGATGCTGGTCGCGGGTGTAGATCGGCTTGGCCAGGCTGGTTTTCTCCACCGTGGCGATGCTGGATAGCGGAATGATCTTGCCCTGCGCATTCTGGATCGGCACGTCGAGCAATTGCTGCGGGCTCTGGCGGTCGGCGCGCGGCACGCGCACGATGATGTTGATCGGCTCCAGCGAGGCGTTGTCGTGGATGGCACCCACCTTCATCCCGGACACATAGTTGTGCAGCAGTTGAATCACCTGCCCCGGAACGATGCCCGACATGGCCGCTTTCTGGCGGTCGATCCCGATGCGGTATTCGGCCGTGGTTGCCGTGACCGAATCGTCCTGGTTCATCAGGCCATAGGTCTTGTCGAAGTCGGCCAGCACGTTCTTGGCGGAGCTGCGCAGGGTGTCGTAGTTCGGGCCGTACAACTCGGCCATGACCTGCGCGCGCACGGGCGGGCCGGGTGGAGTTTCGAACAGCTTGATGAAGCTGGACGGAAAGCGCGCACGCACCGCGGCGAGCCGCTCATCGAGCTGTTGCACGATGGCGTGCGACTCGATCGAGCGCTCGCTCTTGCCCACGAGATTGACGCGGATTTGCGCGAAGTTGTCGCCGCGCTTGAGCATGTCGCCACGCACCAGCGAGGCGAAGTCGATGGGCGCGGCTTCGCCGACGAAGGTCTGGTAATCGACCACATAGGGGTTGGTCGCCAGCACATCGCCAACCGCGCGCGCCACTTCGTCGGTGCGTTCCAGCGATGAGCCTGCCGGCGTATCCACCTGCACCAGGAAGGTGTTGGTGTTGTCGTTCGGCAGCATTTTCAGCTCCACGCCAAGCGGCGACAGCGGACCGTTCATGCCGGACGGGCGGATGAACTGCCAGGCCGGCATCAACATCGCCGCCATCAACAACAACAGCACCCCCGCCAGCATCAGGTTGCGCCTGGTGCGGCTCTTGAGCATGGGCTCGATGAGCTTGAGGTAGGCCGTGTGCAGTTTGTCGTCCTTGTGCGCGCCCTGCTCTTCCAGCGCCTCGCTGCGCGCCAGGGCTTCGCGCGCGGCCTTCTTGCTCAGCCACACGCGCGCTGCCCAGGGCACGACGATGTAGGCCAGCAGCAGCGAGGCGATCATCGCCACTGGCACGTTGATCGGGATGGGGCGCATGAACGGACCCATCATGCCGCTGACGAAGGCCATCGGAATGAAGGCCAGGATCACCGCCAGCGTGGCCATATTGGTCGGGTTGCCGATCTCGTTGGTGGCCTCGATCACGGTGGAGATGAAGTCACCCTTGGGCCCGCTGTGCAGATGGCGGTGGATGTTTTCGATCACCACAATCGCGCCATCCACCAGCAGGCCCAGCGACAAGATGAGCGCGAACAAGGTGATGCGGTTGATGCTCTGGCCGATGATGAGATCCACCGCGAGCACGGCGAACAGCGTCAGCGGCACCGTGAGGGTGACGATGCCCGCCTCGCGCCAGCCGAGGAAAAACCACAGCAGCAGCGAGACGCTGACGATGGCGATTCCCAAGTGCTCGACCAGGGTGTTCACCGCCTCGTTGGCCTTGTGGCCATCGTCGCGCGTGACCGTGACATGCACACCCTGCGGCAGCGCGTAAGACTTGATGGTGTCGAGCTTGGCCAGCACGTCATGCACCACCACCACGGCATTGGTGCCGGACTTCTTGGCAATGGCCAGGGTGACGGCGCTCATCTCCTGCCCGTGCGGCTTGCCCTTGGCGGCCAGGCCCCAGGCGAAGTGCGACAGATCGTCCACATGCTCGGGGCCGTCCACCACGCGCGCCACGTCCTTCAGGTAGACCGGCTTGCCACCGGGCGCGCCGATCATGATGTCGCCCACCTGCTGCGCGTTGCCGAGAAAGCTGTCCACGCGCACCGGCGTGACCTGGTTGTTGTCGACCAGATTGCCGATGGGCGCGGCGGCGTTGCTTCCTTGCAGTGTTTTGTCGAGCTGTTCCAGCGGTATGCCGGCAGCGGCCAGCCTGGATGGCGAAATCCACACATTCACGGCCCGCGGCGCACCGCCCACCACCTCGGTGAACGACACGCCCGGGACATTGCGCAAATGCGCCAGGACCTTCTCGCCGACGTCGCGCAACTGCACGCCGCCCATGCTGGCCGACGACAGCGTGAGGGTCAGAATCGGCACGTCGTCCACGTTGATCGGCTTGATCACCGGCTGCATCGCCCCGGGGGGAATGCGGTCAAGGTTCTGCATCAGCTGGTTGTACATCTTGACCAGGCTTTTCTCCTGGTCCTCGCCCACTTTGAACTGCACCGTGACCACGCCGAAATCGCTCGTCGCGTAGCCGTAGGTGTGATCGACGCCGGACATCGACGCCATGATCGCTTCCAGCGGCTTGACCACCAGGTTCTGGATTTCCTGCGGGCCGGCACCGGGCTTGGCGACGATGATGTTCGCCGCCGGCACCACGATCTGCGGGTTGTACTCGCGCGGCGTGACCAGCAGCGCCAGCACTCCGACCAGCGTGAGCGCCACCATGACGAGGGCGGTGATCTTGGAACTGATGAAGGCGCGGGCCAGCCTGCCCGCGCTGTTCATGGGGGCGCGTTCAGCCACGGTTGCCTCCGCCGATCTTCACGCCGTTTTCCACTGCGCCCAGGTTGCTGGTGACGATGGTGTCGTCCGCGCTCAAGCCCGCCTGAATTTCGACCTCGTCGCCGGTCTGCGCGCCCAGCCTGACCAGGCGGAAGTGGGCGATGCCATCCCTGTCCACCACGAACACCCCGGTCATCCCGGCGCGATCGACCACCGCGGCTTGTGGCACGCGCAATTGCGGCGAGCTGCCGACCGGAAAGCCCACGCGCACGAAGCTGCCGCTGTCGAGCCCGGCGTTGGCGGGCAGATCGATCTTCACGGTGTGCGTGTGGCTCATCGGATCGGCCACCGGCACGGCCTGGGCAATGATGCCCTGCAGCGTTTTGCCATTCGCAAACATCTGCACCGTGTCGCCAATCCTGATCTTGCCGTACACCTCGCCCGGCACTTGTGTTTGCACCTGCAGCTTGCCTTGGCCTTCGATCACCAGCACCGGGCGGCCCGGTGCCGCCAGATCACCCTGATTCGCCATTTTTTGCACCACCACGCCGGCAATCGGCGAAGTCACGGAGGCGTAGCGCATTTGCGCCAATGCGGTGTTGAGCCCTGCCTGCGCCGCGGCCACCTGTTGCTGTGCCACCTGATAGCGCAGTTGGATCTGATCCCACTGTTGTTTCGGAATGGCCTGATCTTTGTAGAGATTGCCAAAGCGCTCGTCATCCCCCTTGGCATTGGCGAAGTTGGCCTGCGCCTGCGCAAGGCCTGCGCGCGCCTGCGCCACCTGACCCTCGATGTCGGTGGGGTCGACCTGGAACAGCAGTTCTCCCGCCTTCACCGTCTGACCTTCCCTCACCGTCAGGGTACGGATGTAGCCCATCAGGCGCGACGCCACCTGCACCTGATTGCTCGACACCACCGTGCCCGACAGCAGGGTGAGATGCTGCAGATTGCTGGAGGCGAGCTTGAGGGTTTGCGCCGCGACCAGGCGCGGGGCCGCCGCGGTGCTGGCCGTCTCGTCGGGACGGCCGCAGCCGGACAGCAAGGCGGCCGCGAGCAGCAGGGCCAGCGGCGTGCGTTTCAGGCTGAGGCCGGGCAGGAAGCGCGATGGGGCATGGAGCATGATGTTCTCGACTGAATGGGGTGGGCGACCAGGTGTATCCGTGGTCATCAGGGTTGGGCCGAGGTTGAGGCCGGTTGCGCCTGCATAGCGGATGCAGCGACAGATGCCGTGGTGGACGCGACGACAGGTTGCAGGCCGTCGAGCGTGAGCTGGCCCAGGGCCAGGCGCAGTGCGGCGCGCTGCATATTGATCTGGTTGCGCGCCAGCACCAGGTCGGCACGGGCCTTGTCGAGCTGGGCTTGCGCGCCCTGCACCTCCACCAGCGTGCCGACGCCGTTGGCATAGCGCTTGCTCACGATGCGCGCGGCTTCTTCGGATTGCTGCACCGCGAGGGCGCGTGTCTTGAGCTGGTTCTGCGCGTCCAGCGCCTTGCGGTAGCTGTCCTGAATCTGCATGCCGAGCTGGTTCTCCGCCGACTGCAGCTTGGCCTGCATCTCCATGCGCTGCGCCACGGCCTGATCCACCCCCTGGCGGGCAACGCCGCCATCGAACACATTCCAGGTGAGCTGCGCGCCGATGGTGTAGCTGTGCGCGCTGAAGCCCACGCTCGGGTCGGCGGTGTCGACACGCGCCAAGGCGCCCACCTGCGGATACAGCTCCGAGCGGGCCACTTCCACCTTGCCCGAAGCCGCTTGAATCTGCTGCCGCAGTGCCTGAATCTGTGGGTTGTTCTCCAGCGCCTGGCCGATCCATCTGTCCGGGCTGCCAGCGGGCAGGCTCACCTGCACCTCCGGCCCAAGCTCGATCTTCTCGGTGAGTGGCAGACCCAACGCCACATGCAGCGCATCCATCGCCTGCGCCTCCATATCGCCAGCTTGCTCTTGCTGCAGCTTCACGTCTTCCAGCCGCACCTGGGCCGAAAGCAAATCGCTCTTGATCACCACGCCCTGCTTGAGCAGGCTGTCCACGGTTTTCACCTGGCTCTGCGCCGCCTCCAGCGCCTTGGCTGCCACCCCCTGGAAGGCGCGCGCGGTGTACACGCCGTCGTAAGCCTGCAGCGCACGGGCGATGATTTGCTGACGCGCCGCAACGTCGCCCGACTGCGCCGCCAGCAGCATGGCACGCGCCTGCTGCCGATAGCCCTGCAACTTGCCGCCGGTGTATAGCGGCAACTGGGCTTCCAGCCGCGTGCTGAAATTGTTCACCCAGCCGGGATCGTTCAGGTTGTTGGGGGCGACGCCGAGAGACTCGGGGCCCGTGAACTGGTTGGCGCCGAAGTCGTTGAACGTGGCCTGGCGCTGCGACAGCTTCATGCCGAAGGCATTCAGCGCGTCATTGGTGCGGGTGGCGCCCACGGTGGCGGTGATCTTGGGCAGGCGCGCACCTTCGGCTTGCGACACGCCGGCCTGGGCCTGGGCAATTTGCGCCTGGGCCGAAAGCAGGTCAGGGTTTTGACGCAAGGCCATGTCGATGGCCTGACGAAAATCCAGCGTCAATGCATCGGCCCAAACAGGCCAGGCGGCGACCAGCAGAACAACACCGACACCGATGCGGCGCATTGCGGAATCAGCCATTTGAAAACCCCCGGTTGAACGAAGCGGCTTAGGTCGTACTTGCAGCCTTGTGCAGCACCGAAACCGAAGACCGGCACCTAGACTAATCCACCAGCGGAACGGCTGACAAGGACGAACCGCCACACGGCGTGAAATCTTTGGATTTGATACTGGCTACAGTATATCAATACTGTACAGGGCATGCAGCATTGCGCATCGATCATCCGGCTTGCCTGCGTTTGCGCACCAGCGGTCAGGTCTTGTTCCCGCGCACCGCCGAGAGGGAGGAGGAAGCTTGGGAGCGGCCCGGCGCTTCCTTCGTGACGGCCCCTAGGCCGCTGCCTTGCTGCGGCCACCCCCCGAGGGGGTCAAGGAAGCTTGGGAGCGGCCCGGCGCTTCCTTGTTGGCACCAAGCTGCGCGGCGCCCTCCTTCAAGGCGCGGTCGACGAAGGCCTGGTAGAAGTCGGGCTGGCCTGCACCCGCCAGGCGGCCGGCCACTTCGCGCCCACCGGGGCCGAAAAACAGCACGGTGGGGGCCAGTTGCACGCCGTATTTTTGCGCCAGGGCCTTGCCGGTCGTGGGCTTGCCGTCGAAGCCCAGCAATCGGTAATCGGGCTCCATCTCCACCTGTTGCACCGCGTAGCCGTCTTTCACCAGCCATTGGTAGGTGCTCTTGCGCAAGCGCTCGCAATAGGTGCAGCCGGGGTAGCTGAACATCACCACCAGCGGTTGGTGCCGGCTCGCAGCCTGGACTGCGCTCGACTGCAGATCGCGCGCAGGTGGCAGTGGCGTGTCGGCCCGCGACAAGCCAGCGAGCGTGAATGACAGCCCCATGGCGATCAAGCCCGTCCAAAGCCAGGCGCGCACATGGGCTTGGAGTCGCAGCGCAAACTTCGTCCAGACGGACGCAGTCGACTCGGGGAGTATCGGGTTGCGGTACATGGGCTGAACTCCGTAGGCTGGAAAACTTCACCGGATAATGCGCATATGCTAAATCTTCATCAACACCCCCGTTCCCAGCGTGGCTGGTCATGGCCCGTCGCGCTGGCGGTTTCGGCGGCGAGTCTGCTTGGCGCTTGCTCACCCACCCTGAACTGGCGGGAAACGCGCCCGAAGGACATCGACATCCTGCTGACCTTTCCCTGCAAGCCGCAGCAAATCGCGCAAACCGTGCAATTGGCCGGCAGCATGGTCAAGATGAGCATGACCGGGTGCGCCACAGACGACATGACCTTCGCCCTGGCCCACGCCGACATGAGGGACGCGACGAAGGTGAGCGCGGCCCTGGCCGCGCTGCACCAGGCTGCGGTGCGCAACGTTGCCGGCTACGTGACCCAGAGCCAGCCCGCCGATGTTGCCCATGCGACCCGCGGCCTGGCCGATGCGCTGGACCTGAAGATCGCCGGCAAATCCCCCACGGGTCAGCCGCTGCGCGAACGGGTGGTTCTGTTTGCCCAGGGCACCCAGGTGTTCCAGGCGACGACCTTCGCCAGCAGCTCGCATTACAAGGACGAAGCGGCACAGACCTTTGCCAACTCGATCCGCCTGCCGGGCGGGGGTTGATTGGGTGATTGAACCCATCGGGTTTGCGCAATGTTGCGCCGCAGCTAAACTTGAATGCTCTGCGGTATGGCCCTGTGTGACGCGAAGCTGCTGACACCCAGTTGCCCCATCCGCCCTCTGGAGTGCGCCGCATGCCCGGCATCCTCATCATCGCCCACGCCCCGCTGGCCAGCGCCCTGCGCGACTGTGCAGCCCATGTCTACGCCGGTTGCCCCAGCCAGTTGGAGGCGCTGGACGTGCCGCCCGACGCCTCGCCCGAAAGCATGCTGCCCCAGGCGCAAGCGGCGCTGCAGCGCGTCGCCGGAAACGATGGCGCCGCGCTGCTGTTGGTGGATGCTGCCGGCGCCACACCGTGCAATCTGGCTCAACGCCTGGCGCGCGCACCTGTGCCGGCAACCGCGGTGCGCGTGGTTTCGGGCGTCAACCTGCCCATGCTGCTGCGCACCCTGTGCTACCAGAATGAGCCACTGGACGCGCTCCTGGACCGGGCCCTGGCCGGTGGCGCTCGTGGCATCGCCGAACTTCACAACGACGAGACCTCCGACCCTCCCCCATGTTGAAACGCGAACTCCTCATCAGCAACAAACTCGGGCTGCACGCCCGTGCTTCGGCCAAGCTCACCAAACTAGCCTCGGAATTCGGCAGTAATATCTGGCTCTCCAAAGGCTCCCGCCGCGTCAACGCCAAAAGCATCATGGGCGTGATGATGCTGGCCGCTGGCCAGGGTTCCCGCATCGGCATCGAGGCCGATGGCGCGGATGCCCAACAGGCGCTGGACCAACTCACCTTGCTGGTGGACGACAAATTCGGCGAAGGCGAATAAGCCGCAAGTCCAGCACGCTGCAGGCTCGCGGGCGACGACGTCGGGGCGCCGCCGGCGCCGCGCGGTGCAAGTGCCAGACCGGCGGCTGGCCACCCCCCGCAACATTCCGACATCCGCGCGGCAAACGTTGGCAATGCTTGGGGCGCATCATGCAAGCATCGTCCCCACGCGGGACCATCCTGGAGATTCATCATGTCGCTGCACACCACCGCCCGCCCCAGCCGCTTCCCGCAACACCTCTCGACCAAGGCCGTTCTCGGTGCGCTGGGCCTGAGCCTGAGCCTGATCGCCGGTTCAGCACTGGCCCAGAGTGAACCTTCCCCGCCTCCCGCAGCCCCCATGCAGCAAGGCGGCCCGATGGGTCAGGGCATGCAGCACGGCATGCCGCATGGCCACGAAAAAGCTTGGAAGCATCACGGCATGGACCGCACGATGCAGCGCATGCTCGACCGCGTGCACGCCACGCCTGAGCAGCGCGAACGCATCCGCGGTTTCCAGAAAAGCGCCATGGAGCACAACCGTCCGCTGATGGAACAGATGCACGACTTGACGCAGCAGCGCATGCAATTGCTGGCCGCACCCAACATCGACTTCGGTGCGCTGGAAAACCTGCGCAGCAAACAGATGGCCGTGGCCGATCAGATCTCCAAGACCATGACCCAGACGCAATATGAAGTCGCCCTGGTCCTGACCCCGGCGCAGCGCCAGCAGATCGCCCACATGCTGCAGGAACGCATGCGCCACGGCGCGAAGCCGGGCGACCATGGCGACATGGGCCACGGCCCGATGAACCACGGCATGGGTGGCGCGCAGTAAAGCAAGCCTGGCCGCTGGCGGCTCACAGGCTTTGGATTCGCACGAGACCGGGAGACTGCCCATGAACCTTCGCCTGCTGCTGGTCGAAGATGACGCCCGCCTGGGGCAGATGGTGGACGACTACCTGACGACGGCTGGCTGGCAGGTGGCGCGTGCCGTCAACCTGGCCCAGTCTCACACCGCGCTGGGGCTGGACGAGGCCGTTGGCCACGGCCCGGGCTTCGACGCCGTGGTGCTGGACCTGATGCTGCCCGATGGCGACGGCCTGGACCTGTGCCGCCGGCTGCGCAGCACCGGCAGCGACCTGCCGGTGCTCATGCTCACGGCGCGGGGCGATCCGCTCGACCGCGTCATCGGCCTGGAACTCGGCGCCGACGACTATCTGCCCAAGCCCTTCGAGCCGCGCGAGCTGCTGGCGCGGCTGCGCGCCATCGTCCGCCGCCGCCAGGGCGCGTCCGAGCCAACCCAGGTTCTGCGATTCGGCCGTCTGGAAGTCGACCCCGCCGCGCGCCAGGTGCGGGTCGATGGCGAAGCGCGCCAACTCACCGGCTACCAGTTCGACCTGCTGCTGGCCCTGGCGCGCCATCCGGGGCGGGTGCTGTCGCGCGACTTCCTGCTCGATGCGGTGAACAACACCGACGCGCCCGAGGTCTACGACCGCTCCATCGACGTTCACATCAGTCGCATCCGCGCCGTGCTCGAAGACGACCCGCGCCACCCGCGGCGCATCCTCACCCTGCGCGGCGCCGGCTACGTGTTTGCCCGCAGCCAGGACGTGGCATGAACCGGCCCCAAGCCGCCATGGCTGCCGCGCCCAAGCCCGCCGCCCTGGCCCCATCTGCAGACGCGGCAGACGCTGCGATCGCGGCATCGGCGGCATCCCCGACAGCTCCGGCACCCGGCCCTGCTGCGGCCTTTGCCGTGCGCACCCCGCTGTGGGCGCGCATCGGCCTGGCGCTGGCCATCGCCTTGCTGGTGCAGGCCGTGGCCTCGGCCGTGTTCATCCACTGGCTGTTTTTCTCCAATCCGCAAGAAGTCGCGCTGCGGCACGCCATGTTCCGCGCCTTCATGCATGTCTACGGCATCCAGCCCTCGCCGTGGCGGCGCCTGCTGCTGTCGCCACTGGCCACCACCGTGATCACGGCCTTGGTGGTTGGCGCTGTCACCTTCCCGTTGATGCGCCGACTCACGCGCCGCCTGCAGCGCCTGCAACGCGGCGTGCAGGCGCTCGGTAATCTGAACCTGGGCGCACGCGTGGCCGTCGAGGGGCGCGACGAGGTGGCGGCGCTGGCCGTGGCGTTCAACCAGGCCGCCGGCCGTATCGAAACCCTGGTGAACAGTCACAAATCCTTGCTGGCCTATACCTCGCACGAATTGCGCACCCCCTTGGCACGCCTGCGCATGGCGCTGGAAACCCTGAGCCAGCCGCAACTGCCTGGCAGGACGCACGATGCCGCCATGACCGAGGCCAGGCGCGATCTGGCCGAGCTGGACGAGCTCATTGGCACCATCCTGCTGTTCAGCCGGCTGGATGCGGGCGGCACGCGTGTTCTGGATGTGCGCGAAGTCGACCTGCTGGCCTTGGCCGCCGAGGAGGCGGCGCGCGATGACGTCGAAGTCCAGGGCGACTGGGTTCGTTTCTCGGGCGACGAGCGCCTGCTGCGCCACGCCATTCGCAACCTGCTGGACAACGCGCGCAAACACGCCCCCGGCAGCCCGCCCGAACTCAGCGTGCAGCGCACGGCAGGCGGCGCGCGCATCAGCGTCTGCGACCGTGGCCCGGGCGTACCCATGGCCGAAGCCGAGCGCATTTTCGAGCCGTTCGTCCGGCTGCAGGGGCGTGGCGACGGCAGCGGCCTGGGCCTGCCGCTGGTGCGACGCATCGCCCGGCTGCACGGCGGCGATGTGCGCTACGTTCCGAACCCAGGCGGGGGCGCCTGCTTCGTGCTGGACGTTGCCGCGCTCGACAACACCACGGCGGCGACGCCCCGGCGCGCATGAAAAAGCCGGCTTCGAGCCGGCTTTTTCATGCGCGGGAAAGCTGTTCACATGGGCTTCTTGATGTCGCCGCAAGCCACGTATTTCTTGATGTCAGAGGCGCTCTCATGCACGTTGATCGCCATCGGCTCCTTGAGCACGTCGTCCATGCTGACCTCGGGCAGCTTGGTCACCGACATGCCATCCACCACGTTTTCCAGCGGATACTTCGGCACCGGGTTCAAGCTCGCGCAAGTACCCGGGTGGATATGGTCCGGCTGGGCCACGCCCTTGGGGCCGCCCTTGAGGTGGACGGTGACTTCGATGCCCTTGCCCATGGGCTTGATGATGGCGTAGCCGGTTTCGCCAGAATTGTTCTGCGCGGCGAGTTCGACCTTGATCTCGTGATGCATGGCGAAGGCCGCAACCGGGGTGGCGAGCAGACCTGCCAGGGCCAGAGACATGACGATTTTGTTCATGGATTCACCTCGTGAAGTGGAGCAAAGAAGAGGCGGATTCTGGCGCCGCGCCCAGAAAATCGCCGAACCCCGCTGAATTCCACGTCGAACCGTAGGGTTTGGAAACATTATTGCGAAAGAACTGCGTTTGTTGTGCCGCACCGCAACGCCCCGGCGGCCGCGGCCGCCTCTAACTAAGATGGAGTCATGGCTCTGCAAATCTTCGGTATTCCGGTTTCTCGCGGTGTGGCTGTCGGGCGCGCCGTGCTCATGTCCTCGGCGCGGCTGGACGTGGCGCACTACTTCGTCGATCCCGGGCAGGAAGAGCAGGAGGTCGACCGCCTGCGCGCCGCGCGCCAAGCCGTGCGCGCCGAACTCGACGCGCTGCAGACTGAATTGCCGGAAGACGCCCCGGCCGAGCTCTCGGCCTTCATCGACGTTCACAAGATGCTGCTGGACGACCCGCAGATCGGCCGCGAAACCGCGGTGTGGATCCGCCGGCGGCGCTACAACGCGGAGTGGGCGCTCACCGCGCAGCTCGAAGTCATCGGCCGCAGCTTCGATGAAATGGACGACAGCTATCTGCGCGAGCGCAAGGCCGACGTCGAGCAGGTGGTGGAGCGCCTCCTGCGCGCCTTGCGCGGCACGGGCGGGCTGGCGCGCGGCATGAGCAGCGACGAAGACCTGGTGCTGGTGGCGCACGACATCTCGCCGGCCGACATGATGCAGTTCAAGCAGGGTGTGTTCCGTGGCTTCGTCACCGATGTCGGCGGCAAGACCTCGCACACCGCCATCGTCGCCCGCAGCCTGGACATTCCGGCGGTGGTGGGCGCGCGCGAAGCCAGCCGCCTGATCCGGCAGGACGACTGGGTCATCATCGACGGCGACGGCGGCCTGCTCATCGTCGATCCATCACCCATCATTCTCGAAGACTACCGCGTGCGCAAGCAGGAGTCCTCGCTCGCGCGCGAGCGCCTCAAACGCCTGAAAAACACCCCGGCGCGCACGCTCGACGGGCAAATGGTCGAGCTGCTGGCCAACATCGAACTGCCCGACGACTGCGACGCCGCGCTGCAGTCCGGCGCCGCCGGCGTGGGGCTGTTCCGCACCGAGTTCCTGTTCATGAACCGCGCCCACGACCTGCCCGGCGAGGAGGAGCAGTTCGAGGCCTATCGGCGCGTGCTGCAGAGCATGCAGGGGCGCCCGGTCACCATCCGCACCATCGACATCGGCGCCGACAAACCGCTGGGCACCGAGGCCGCTTACCGCGACGGCGATTTCACCCACCTCAACCCGGCGCTGGGGCTGCGCGCCATTCGCTACAGCCTGTCCGACCCCGCCATGTTCCGGGTGCAGTTGCGCGCCCTGCTGCGTGCCGCGTCATTCGGGCCGCTGCGCATCCTCATCCCCATGCTGGCGCATGTCGGCGAAATTCGCCAGACCTTCGCCCTGCTCGACACGGCCCGCACCGAGCTGGCCGCTTCCGGCCAGGCCTATGGGCCGGTGGAGGTGGGAGCGATGATCGAGGTGCCTGGCGCCGTGCTCATGCTGCCGCTGTTCCTCAAGTACTTCGACTTCGTCTCGGTCGGCACCAACGACCTGGTGCAGTACACCCTGGCCATCGACCGCGCCGATGAAAGCGTGGCCGCGCTGTACGACCCGCTGCATCCGGCCGTGCTGCAGCTGCTGGGCCAGACCATCGCCCAGAGCCACGCCGCCGAGGCCTGGAAGGGCCGCGCCGTGCATGTGAGCGTCTGCGGCGAAATGGCCGGCGACCCCAGCCTCACCCGCCTGTTGCTGGGTATGGGCCTGCGCAGTTTTTCCATGCACCCGGCGCAAATCCTCAGCGTCAAGCAGGAAGTTCTGCGCGCCGACTGCGCCCGGCTCGCTCCCTTGGCCCAGGCCGTGCTGGCCGAGTTCGAGCCCGAGGGCCAGCAGCGCGCGCTGGCGGCGCTCACGGCCTGAGCGCGGGCCAGACGCCGGAGCCTTTTGCCCTTGTTGGACCTTGTTTCGCCATGCATTGCTTCTCCACTGCACCGCTTTGAGCCATGACTGATTTCACCCGCCGTCGCCAACTCCTGCGCTGTGGCCTGTGCGGGTTTTCGCTGCTGCTCGGGCTGCCCACCACAAGCCATGCGGCGGAAAATGAGTCCATTGCCAGCCTGCCCGCGCTGGGCGATGCGGCGCAGGGTTTGCTGCCGCCGGCGGTGGAAACTCGGCTGGGCGAACGCATCATGGGCGAAATGCGCCGCCAGCCCGAATACCTGCATGACGTGCTGCTGCGCGACTATTTGCAAGCCATCGTCCAGCGCCTGACCAAGGCGGCCGACGCGACTGCCGAGCCCGACGCGCCGCACCGCTTCGAGGTCTTCGTCTTGCGCGTCGCCAGCTTCAACGCCTTCTCCCTGCCAGGCGGCTATGTCGGCGTGCACACCGGCCTAGTGGTGGACGCGCGGGCCGAGGCGCAACTGGCTGCGGTGTTTGCGCACGAGCTGTCGCACATCACCCAGCGCCACATCGCCCAGCGCCTGGCCCAGGCCAGCACCAACAACATCCTGTCCATCGGCTCGCTGGTGCTGGCCATCCTCGCCGGCGCCACCGGCAGTGGTCAGGCCGCGGAAGGACTGGCGCTGGGTGGGCAGGCCGCTGCGGTGGACCGCGCACTGCGCTTTTCGCGCAACAACGAGCGCGACGCCGATCGCGTCGGCACTGGCATCCTGCGCGCCTCGGGCTATCCGCCCCAGGCCATGGCCAGCATGCTAGAGCGCTTGCAGAACATGTCGCGCCTGGACAATGCCGACGTCTATGCCTTCCTGCAGGATCACCCGCTGACCAGCGAACGCATCGCCGATGCCCAGGCGCGCGGCGGCAACCAGCCACTGCCGCCGGACCACGGCCTGCGCTTCTGGCTGATGAACGCCCGCGCCCGAGTGCTCACCCAGGACCGCAGCGACGCCTGGCGCCGTCTGGCGGATGAGCTGGCCACCAAGCCTGCCGGCTTCCCCGCCCAGCGCGCGGCCTGGGCTTACGGCCAGGCGCTGGCGCTGCAAGCCATCAACCAGTTCGAAGCCGCAGCGCTTGCCTTGCAGCAGGCGCAAAACGACGCCAGCGCATTCAGCCCGGCCGAGCGCCTGCCGCTGGATCTGGCGCACGGCGACTGGCTGCTGTCCCAGCAGCAGGCCCAGCCCGCCCTGAGCCTTGCCCGCCAGTTGCTCCTGGTCGATCCGGCGTCGCGCGCCGCGCTGCACCTGCAGGCTCGTGCCCTGCTCGCGCTGCCCAACAAAAACGCCACGCGCGATTTCCTGCGCGAGCAAACCGTGCTGCATCCCCACGATATCCAGCTGTGGAAATGGCTGGCCCAGGCTTACGCCGCGACCGGTGAATTCGCCGCCCAGCACCGCGCCACCGGCGAGGCCTATGCCCTGGAAGACAACCTCGAAGGCGCCGTGCTGCAACTCAAAATCGCCCAGCGCACACCGGGCGCCAACTACTTCGAGGCGTCCATCATCGACGCCCGGCTGCAAGCCTTGCAAAACCGTCTGCGGCAAGACCGACAGCTCGACAAGCTCCTACCCCAATGACCGCCTCTGCGCACGCCCAAAGGCCCCGCATCGACGCCTCGGCCGCTCCAGCACCAGCCCATGCCGGCTCGCGTTACGCCCTGCCGGGGCAAGTCCTGCTCGTCCTGGCGCTGGCCTTGCCGTTCTTCTGGCCGTACGACCCCGGCCCCAGCGCCAAGACCGGCACCATGTTGCTGGCCGCCGGGCTCTGGAGCCTGACTCTCGTGGCCGCCGCCGCCGCCGGCTGGCTACCACGCCTGGGCACGGCGGTGTGGGGCTTCGTCGTGCTGGCCGCGGTGATTGCGGCGCAAACCCTCGCGGGACGCCTGGCTTACCCAGGACAGGGCTGGATGGCGGTCTTGCTGCTGCTGGGCGCTGCCCTGGTGGCCGGATTGGGCCTTGGCCTGTCGCGCCAGACAGCCTGGCTCCGCCTGGCTTGCACCGCCCTGCTGGCGCAGGGTTTGGTGCAGGGTTTCATCGGCCTGGTGCAATTCAGCCTGTGGCAAATGCCGGCGCTGGGGCAGTGGTTCAACGCGCACGCGGCCTGGTTTTATCAAATCATCAGCTTCCCCGGCGACGGTCGCATCTACGGCAACCTGCGTCAGCCCAACCACTACGCCACGGCCGTGGCCATGGGCTTTGCCGGGCTGGCCGGACTGGCTCCGCGCCTGCGCCTGCGCACCGTCTGGACCTTCAGCGCCATGCTGGCCTGGGCGCTGGTCGTCAGCGGCTCGCGCACCGGCACCGTGCATGTGTTCGTGGTTGCCATGCTGGTGGCGCTGGCCGTGCCGGGCGCCTGGCGCAACCGGCATTGGCAAGCCTTGCTGGCCGCGCCGCTGCTGTATGCGGCCTGGTGGCTGGTGCTGCACGAGGCCGACCATTTCGGCTGGATCAGCTATCTCGACGCCGTCACGCGCCAACTCGACCAGCCGGTCAACGCCCGTTCCATCATCTGGCGCAACGCCTGGCAAGTGTTCCAGATGCATCCCATCAGCGGCTGGGGCTGGGGCCAGATCGGCTGGGGCCTGGAGCAGACCACGCTGGCTGGCCACCTGCACCCACTGCCGCTGGACAACATCGACAACGCCCACGATCTGATCCTGCAGCTGCTGGCCGAAACCGGGGTGGCGGGCACCTTGCCGGTGCTGGTCGCCGCGCTGGTGTGGCTGTGGCAGGTGGTGCAGCCCTGGCGTGTTGGGCTAGCGGGCGCGGCGCGGCGCATCGCCCTGCTGCCGGGCTTGATGACGGCCAGTTTCATCGGTCTGCACAGCCTGGTGGAATACCCACTTTGGTATGCGTACTTCCTCCTGGCGTTTGCGTTCGCCCTGGGCTGGGCCGAGGGCGCGGCGGCGCCGGCGCAACTCGTGCCGGCTCAATGGAAGCGACCCAACCTGGGGCCGTGGCGCAGCGCCGGCATCGCCGCCGGGGTGCTGGCGCTGCTGTTCACCTTCAAGGCGGCCATCGACTACACCCGCACCGCCGAGGTCTACAGCGGCGACCCCCCGAACAGCCTGGCTGCGCGCAGCACCGCCTTGCGTGACGACTGGTTCTTCCTACCGCTGGCCCAGTTCACCGAGGCCGCTTCCGTGCTGCCCTCACCCGACGCCAGCCGGGACGATTTGCTGGCCGATCTGGCGCTGCTCGATCGCTCCTCCCACGCCTGGGGCGATCCCGGGCTGCTGTCGCGCCGCATGATCGTGCTGCTGCGTCTGGGCGAAACACAAAAGGCACTGGACCTGGCGCGCTACACCGCGCACGCCTTCTGGCGCTATGCGCCGCAAACCGCCAGGAACTTCGACGCCCTCGCCGCCGAGGCCGGGCTGCAGAACAATCCGAACGTCGCGCGCATCATGGCTGTGCTGCACAAGGCGCCGGTGCTTCGCCGCATCGTCGTGCCGCGGCAATAGCCCAAGCCGGCTCAGGCCCGTCAAGTGGCGTCGAGAACCAGCCTTTGCCGGCCTGCGTGGCGTTGATGCGCCATACAAAGCGCATGGCAGCACGATCATGCAGCTTCGGCTTGCAGGGGATTTTGCGGCGGCGCAAAATAAACCGGAATCGCCGCGGATTTGCATCCCTGGCGTGCCTCTTCGGCCCGATCTGCCTCGGGCTGCATCAGATCCTTCGGAGACTGTTCTTGCTACCCCCCCGCTTGCGCCAATTGCTGGCTGACCCAGACTTTCGCGAAGGCTTTCGCGACATGCGTGCCGTCGGCCTGGGCATCAGCGCCTGGGGCCTGGTCACCGGCGTGGCCATGGTCAAGTCCGGCCTCAGCGTCTGGCTGGCGCTGGTCATCAGCCTCACGGTGTATGCCGGCAGCGCCCAACTCGCCGCCCTGCCCTTGATTGCCGCCGGGGCGCCCCTGGCCCTGGTGCTGGGCGCGGCTTTTTGTGTGAACCTGCGCTTCGTCGTCTTCAGCGCGCAAATGCGCCCTTACCTGGAGCGCCTGTCGCTGTTCAAACGCGTGGCTTATGGCTACCTGATCGGCGATGTGAACCTGGTGGTCATGCTGCGCCGCCATCCCGTGGCCCACGGCACCACCGAGCAGACGCGCTATTTCCTCGGCGGCGGCACGGTCAACTGGCTGTTCTGGCAGATACCGTCCATTGCCGGCATTTTCCTCGCCAACCTGTTTCCCGACTCCTGGGGCGTGGGTTTCGCCGGCACCCTGGCGTTGCTGGCCATCGTGCTCGGGCTGATGGCCAACCGCGCAGTGGCCGGGGTCATCGTCCTGGCTTCCGCCCTCAGCACCGCCCTGTTCTGGCTGCCACTCAAGCTCAATCTCGTCCTCGCCATTGCGCTGGCACTGGTGGTCGGCATGAGCTGGGACGCGTGGAGCCAGCGCCGCACCGGCCTGGCGATGTAAGCCGCACAGCCTGAACCCCATGCAACTCGAAACCGAAATCGCCCTGGTGGCGGGCCTCACCGCCGTGACCATCGTCACGCGCGCCATGTTCCTGTTCCCGCACAAGGCCTGGAATCTGCCCTCGCGCCTGCGGCTCGCCCTGCGCTACGCACCGGCTGCCGCCCTGGCTGCGGTGGTGGCGCCCGAGTTGCTGCTGGCGACCGATCTGGGACCCTCCTGGGTCAAGCTCGGCGCCGCGGTCGTTGCCAGCGGCTACTACCTGTGGCGCCGCGGCATCCTCGGCACCATCGTCAGCGGCATGGCGGCGTATTGGATCTTGATCGGACTGCGCGCCTGGCTGGGCTGACCTGGGCGCGGCGTGGGCGCCAGGTCGGCGCATCGCGTTCAGACGGCGGCAGACTTGCCTGGAAACTGCGTCTGCCCGGCATCCGGATTGGGGCAGATGACCCAACGGTTCTTGCCGCTGCGCTTGGCCGTGTACATGGCGTCGTCGGCACGCTGCAGCAACTCGAAGTTGTTGCGCGCGTGTTGCGGCACCATGGCCACACCGACGCTGGCGGTGACCTGCGTCGGTGGATGCAGGCCGAGGGACGCATCGCGCACGGCGCACACCAGTTTTTCGGCCAGCACGCCGGCATCGCGCTCGCTGCGCAGCAGCGCCACCACGACGAATTCATCGCCACCGAGGCGGCCGACGACGTCCTCGCCGCGCACGCTGGCGGCCAGGGCCTTGGCCACATGCATGAGCAGGCGGTCGCCCTCGTGGTGGCCGAGGCTGTCGTTCACCGGCTTGAATCCGTCCAGGTCGATGAAGCACACCGCCAACAACTCGCCAGGCTGGCGCCGTTCCAGGGCGACGTCCAGCCGGTGCATGATGGCGCGGCGGCTGAGCACGCCGGTGAGCGCGTCGTGCTCGGCCTCGCGCTGCAGGCGCGCATGGCGGCGCACCTGGGCGGAGACGTCGCGCACGAAACACAGCAGCGAGACCATGCTGCCAGCGTCATCGCGCAGGGCTGACAAGGTCCATTCGCTCCA
Organism: Thiomonas sp.; assembly: GCF_054608695.1. Taxonomy (NCBI): domain Bacteria; kingdom Pseudomonadati; phylum Pseudomonadota; class Betaproteobacteria; order Burkholderiales; genus Thiomonas; species Thiomonas sp. Next base: position 5,266 of record NZ_JBTRXV010000059.1, on the reverse strand, counting down.
GATCCGTTGCCCATCGGGCAAATGGTGCGGCCGCTGCACGACGGACGATTGCAGTTTCCCCTGCCGGATGCGCCGCAGGGTGTCATGCCACTGCGGCAAGTTTTCGGGCGCCACGCCACGATCGAGGCAGTCCAGCCGCAAGCTCTGGCTGGCGGTGTAGCCGAGGATCTGTTCGGCCGCGCGCGACCAGCGCGTGACGCGCAGAGCGCCATCGGTTTCCACCACGCCCCATGGTGCATTGAGCATGTGCTGCTCCAGCAGCCAGTTCGACCGACGCAGCGATTCGGCCAGCACGACGTCGTTGTGGATATCGAACGCAACGGTATAGACGGCCGTCACCTCGCCGTGCGCGGTGAGTTCGGGAAACACCTGGACCCGGCCCCAGCGCGGCGGCTGCAGGTGGGTCAACAGGCGTTCGTACTCGGCTGGCTGGCCCTGAAAGGCCAGTGCAAAGGCGTTTTGGGCACGCTCCCAGGCCTCGACGCCGTAAAGCTCGGCCAGGGTTCTGCCGAGCAAGGCCTGCGCCGGCAACCGGGCCCAGCGCAGGTAGGGCGGATTGCAGAAGGTCAGGCGGGATTGCGCATCCCAGCGGCCGATGGGAAGGTCGACGGCTTCGAGCAGGCGGCGGACCGCGGCCGAGTCGGTGAGATCGTCAAGAGGAAAGGTCGTGGCCATGCCGGGCTCACAGGCGCGTGCGCCAGACCCCACGACCAGGAAGCTGCGGTTTGCGGCTCTGCCCCGGCGTGATCCATCCCAATCGCCCCATACCGCCCCCTTGGCCTCGCATCGTCGCGCCTGGATGTCTTGGCCCAATGCGCGTGGTCAAAGCATACGTCCAGATTCAGACCGTTTTGTGCGGAACGACCCTGATGCAGGCCTACACTGCTGTTCAATTGTTCACGGTTTTGCAGTATTTTTTGTCTGTTGCCTTCCTGCTTGTCAGCCACGCCGCTTTCCACCGATCCCAACATTCCCATTCCATGTCCCGCGCAACCAAAATCGTGGCCACCATCGGCCCGGCCAGTTCCTCACCCGAAGTCCTCGAACGCATCATCCGCGCCGGGGTCGATGTGGTTCGGCTCAATTTTTCCCATGGCAACGCGCAAGACCATATCGACCGCGCTGTCCTGGTGCGCGACACGGCCAAGCGCTGCGGCCGCGAGGTCGCCATCATGGCCGATCTGCAGGGGCCGAAAATCCGCGTCGGCAAATTCACCGGCGGCAAGATCCTGCTGGAAAAGGGCAGTCGCTTCACCCTGGACGCGGAGTGCGAACTGGGCAATGCGGACATCGCCGGGCTGGACTACAAGGATCTGCCGAGCGACGTGAAACAGGGCGACCGGCTGCTGCTCAACGATGGCCTGATCGTGCTCGCGGTCGATGCGGTGGAGGGCTCGAAGATCATCACCACGGTGGTCATCGGCGGCGAGCTGTCGAACAACAAAGGCATCAACAAGCAGGGCGGCGGCCTATCGGCACCGGCCCTCACGGCCAAGGACATGGAGGACATCCGCACTGCGATGGCTTTCCAGGCCGACTATCTGGCCGTGTCGTTCCCGAAGAGCGCCACCGATATGGAACTGGCGCGGCAGTTGGCGAATGTGGCCGGCGCGGCCCATGGCCACAAGCCGGCGCTCATCGCCAAGATCGAGCGCGCCGAGGCCATTCCGGCGCTGGCGGAAATCCTGAAGGCGTCCGACGGCATCATGGTGGCACGCGGAGACCTGGCGGTTGAAGTCGGCAACGCCGCGGTGCCGGCGCTGCAAAAACGCATGATCCGCATGGCCCGCGACATGGACCGCGTGGTGATCACCGCGACGCAGATGATGGAGTCCATGATCACCAACGCCGTACCCACCCGCGCCGAAGTGTCGGACGTGGCCAACGCCGTACTCGACGGCACCGACGCGGTCATGCTCTCCGCGGAAACCGCCGCCGGCAAATACCCGGTTGAAACGGTGGAAGCCATGGCCAGCATCTGCGTCGAAGCCGAGCGCTTCGAGGAAATGAAACTCGAGCGCGACTTCGTCGACAAGAGTTTCACGCGCATCGACCATTCCATCGCCATGGCGGCGCTGTTCACGGCGCACCATCTGGACTGCAAGGCCATCGTGGCGCTCACTGAGTCAGGCTCCACCGCGCTGTGGATGAGCCGCCACCGTGTGCGCATGCCCATCTACGCGCTCTCGCCCAAGGAGAGCTCGGTGCGCCGCATGACGCTCTACCGCAATGTGCGTCCGGTGCACATGCAGTTTTCCAATGACCGCGACGAAGCGCTGAAGCAGGCCGAAATCCTGCTGGTGAAAAATCATGCGCTAGCCATTGGCGACAGCTACGCCATCACCTGCGGCGAGCCCATGGGCGCCCCGGGCGGCACGAATATGCTCAAACTCATGCGCGTGAATCGCTGAGGCGTACGGCTCCAAACGGGCTTGATCCTGTTGGGACACGCCGAAGGGCCTGCGGGCATGCTTGCCCGCGGCTCCCTGCTGCCGTGCAGCTGTTTCGATACGGTGCAGCGCCTGTCGGCGGCTCGCCAGCTACCGACCACCCTCCGCCAGAAGCGCGCCCGGTCTTCAGGCTGGCAGAATTTGCAAGCGCGTGCCGCCAGCCAGTTCGACCACATCGCCTGAAGTCAGCACCGCGGGTACCAGGCCGAGCGCGGCGCCGTTGATGCGCACACGCTGCTCGCCCTCGACTTGGGACAGCTCGTAGCCACGCGGATTGCGCTGGATCGACACGACCATGACGCCATGTTGGCCGAAGGTGGTTTGCGGCTTGCTCAGCACCAACTCGGTACCCGCTGCGGCACCGCTGACCACGCGGATCTTGAACGCCGGCAAGCCGCCATCCTGATGTTGCGTGGGGCTGTAACTGGAGGTGGTCAACCCACTGCGCGAATTGCGAAAGCTGGTTCCAGTCCCGCCCGAATTGGTGAAACCTGTGGGGCCGAAGCGAGAGTTGCCGAATCGCGAGCCGGCAAAGGCGGATTGCTTCGAGTCCGACAGCAGGCGCAGGGTGTATTTGCCGATGTCCAGCGAGTCGCCCTCGTTGAAGGCGGCACGCTTGATCGGCTTGCCGTTGATGTAGGAACCGTTGGTGCTGCCCAGGTCCTGCACCACATAGCCATCGCCTTCGCGCAGCAACACGGCATGCTCGCCGCTCACGGCCAGGTTGTCGATCACCACATCGTTGTGCGGGCGCCGCCCCAGGGTGACGCGGTCCTTGTTGAGAACCACTTCCTTGAGCACTTTGTCGTCGAGAAAGATGACCAGTTTGGCCATGGCGATCTACCTTGTGTGTTGGAGTTGAGGGCGCGGGAACATCGGGCGTCGCATTGGGCAGGGGGAAGCTTGCGTCTTTGTACGATCAAACGCATGCACCTTGGTGCAGCGTCACGATGATGACGGAAATATTATCGCGCCCGCCGGCCAAATTGGCCTCCTGCACGAGGCGAAGGGCAGCAGCTTCAGCGGCATCTTCATAATCGTTCAGGATGGTCTGGATGCTGTTGTCGGACAACATGTCGCTCAGGCCGTCGGAGCACAGCAGGATCCGATCCCCCGGCAGCACTGGGGTCATGCCGAGCTCCGGCTCCAGGGACAAATCCACACCCAAAGCCCGCGTCACCAGATTCTTCACGGCTTTCGCTCCGGCGTCACCCACCCGAACGAGGCCCATGTCGATCTGCTCCTGCAGCAGCGAATGATCCTTGGTGATCTGCGTCAGGCGCTGCTGGCGCAGCAAGTAGGCACGCGAATCGCCCGCGTGGCCAAGCACCGCCACATTGCCGGTAAAGGCCACGGCAACCAGCGTCGTGCCCATGCCGGAGTAACGCAGATCTTGCTTGGCGGAACGGTAGATCTGGGTATTCACGCGCCGGATGGATTCGCGCATGGCATTCGACAAGTCAACGGCGCTGATGCGCGGGTACTCGGCCTTGAGGCGCGACAGGTCGGCATTGATCTGCGCCGCAGCCACGCCGCTGGCAACTTCGCCGGCCGCATAGCCCCCCATGCCGTCGGCCAGCACGGCAATGCCAGCGACCGCGTCGCAGGCGATGGCGTCTTCGTTGTGCTCGCGCACCCGGCCCATATCGGTGCAACTGGCCATCTCCAATTGCAGGGCGCGCGGCTTGTCGGCAAGGCTGGGCATAGGGCTCGTGGTCTGGATTGAGTTGTTTGGACGATGGTCAGGAACCGTGAGCAGTCATGGTGTTCCGACGACGCTGCCAGTGTCCGGCACCCCAGACGATGGCAGCGCCGACAGCACCGGCCAGGGCCGTTGCCTGCTTGGCCCAAGGCTGTTGCTGCACCCAGGACTCGGTCGCCGGATCGGTCACCACCAGGCCACCGGCGATCCAGCCCAGCAGCATGGCACCGAGCGTGATGATGATGGGGAACCGCGTCATCAGCGTGATGACCAGCTGGCTGCCCCAGACGATGATGGGCACGCTGAGCACCAGGCCGAACACCACCAGAACCATGCTGTGGTCGGAACCGGCGTTCTGCGCCGCGCCGGAAATGGCGATGACGTTGTCCAGGCTCATGACAAAGTCGGCGATGATGACCGTCTTGACGGCGGCCCACAATCTGTCGGGCGACCGCACGTCGCCGTGAGCGCCCTCGTCATCCTCGGGTTGCATCAGCTTGACGCCAATCCAGAGCAACAGCAAGGCGCCGACGATTTTGAGGAACGGCAGCTTGAGCAAGGTGAGGGCGAAAAAAATCAGCACCACACGCAAGCCGATGGCGCCTGCGGTGCCCCACACGATGGCTTTGCGCCGCTGCGGCAACGGCAGCTTGCGGCTGGCCAGGGCGATGACCACGGCGTTATCCCCGCCGAGCAGAATGTCGATCAGGACAATCTGGCCCAGAGCGGCCCAGAACACGGGGGTGAGAAAGGACTCCAGGGTCAAGGCAAGGCTCCGAACGAATGCTGGGGACACCATGCGCATTCAAGCGCATCACGCTGCAGCATAGCGGGAGAGTGCCCTGGCAAGTGACTCAGGGCTGCGTCACGGCCAGCGCTGGCCAGGCTTGTGGCGCGATTCAGACGTCGGCCCAGCGAAGCGGCTGTCGCACCGACACCGCGCACCTCGCCAGGGACGCGTCAAACCCCAATCAGCCCAGCCGTTTCTGGATGAGTTGGCCCATTTCCGACGGGTTGCGGGTGACGGTGAAGCCGCAGGCGTGCATCACTTCCAGCTTGGCTTCGGCGGTGTCGGCGCCGCCGGAGATGAGCGCGCCGGCATGGCCCATGCGCT
>NZ_JBTRXV010000058.1:0-27099 GCF_054608695.1 Thiomonas sp. | reverse complement strand
CAGATCACCACCGACTGCGCGCTGATCGTTTTTGATCGGTGTTTGATCGTCGCTCAACCACGTTCGATCAGTGATCGTTCGTCGAGCGCGCGGTCAAACCCGTGCAGGATAAGAGTTGTCCGTACAGCGACCCTGCTGGCGCACGGTCCCTGCACGACAACATCCTGGTCAGGCTCCGCCCGACACCCGACACCACCACGCGCTGATCGCTGGGCACCCCGTTCCGATCGACGATGCATCGCCGACGAACGGTTCTGCATCCGCGCCGTGCAGCGGTTCTCCGCGGTTCCCTTGTCGCACCTCCTGCAACCTCCGCCGCAATCCAGGTATGGGCGTCTTGCCCATGACCCATTGCAGGAGGTTTCATGGCCAAAGCCACAAAGCAAGTTCTCCCGAAGCTCTACGTCGTGAACTTCGGCGAGAAGGAACATCTGGTTCGCGCGTACACCCAAAGCGGCGCGGCCACCGGTCTTGTCCGATCCATGATGGACGCGGCCAGGGCAAACACGCGCTTGGCCAGTCAAGATGATCTGTTCGAGATGGCGGGACGCGGCGTCAAACCGATTGACGTCACAGCATCGGACAAAGAGGGCGGGGCAGGGGACTCTACCGGTGCGGTGAGCGAGGCCCGCGGCGGATGAGCGGCGCGCGGCAAGTCCATGACCGCCAGAGCGAGGCTCTACGGCGGGCCATGGGCAGTGAAATCCTCGATCCTCTGGGCGATCCTCAGGTGGTCGAGATCATGCTCAATCCCGACGAGGCGCTCTGGGTCGACCGACTCGGGGCGGGCATGGAGCGGGTTGCCATCATCGAGCCTGTACGTGCGCTGACCATTGTCAACACGGTCGCTGCCATGTTGGACGCCGTGGTGACGCCCGACCGCCCGATTCTCGAATGCGAGCTGCCTTTGGATGGCAGTCGCTTCGAGGCACTGATTCCTCCCTTGGTCGAGCGTGCGAGCTTTGCGTTGCGGAAAAAGGCGGCGCTGGTCTTTACCTTGGCCGACTATGTCGCCAAGGGCATCATGACTCAGGCGCAATGCCAAGCGATCGAAGATGCGGTGGCCGATCGCCGCAACATTCTGGTCAGCGGCGGCACCGGCACGGGCAAGACCACGTTGGCCAATGCCATTCTGGAAGCCGTGGCCAGGGTAAGCAGGGATCACCGCATCGTGGTGATCGAGGACACGCGGGAACTGCAGGTCAATGCCGAGAACGTGGTGTTCCTGCGCACCAGCGACAACACCGACATGACCAAGCTGCTGCGCGCCACCATGCGCCTGCACCCGGACCGCATCGTGGTGGGCGAAGTGCGGGACGGCAGCGCCTTGGCTCTGCTCAAGGCATGGAACACGGGCCACCCCGGCGGCGTGGGAACGGTGCATGCCAACGACGCCAGCGCGGCGCTGACCCGGGTCGGCCAGCTGATCCAGGAGGCCGGCGTGCCGCCGAACCCGGAATTGATCGCGGAAGCGGTCAATGTCGTGGTGTCGATCAGACGCGCCATAGAGGGGCGGCGCGTCGAGGAAGTTTCCCTGGTCCGCAGCTGGTCCGCTGGCCGCGGGTTTCATGTCGAGAGGGTCGCTTGATGGATGCCGTTGCCCAAATCCTGACCGTGGTTCTGGGCAGCCTTGCTGTGTTGTGCAGCGAGGCTGCGCTGTTCATGCGACGTGGCCATGTGATAAGGCTATGCCGCAGCGTTGGACGACCCCCTCACCACATGAGGGGAGTGCACCTCCAAGCGACACTTTAATCGCCTAGGGCCGGAGTCAGCGAAATCACATAGGGCGGCAAATGGCAATCCATTAGATTTTAGGCGAAGTGGACTACTATGCGTTCGACTTGGTCAGCATTATCGGGATCGTCCGAGATGCGGACATAGCAATGGGGCGTCTGCCATGAACCTCACTCCCGCCGTCCAATCGGGCAAGCTTGGCGCCCTCCCGTCAGCCTTTCCGTGGGTTCCCATGATCGGGGCGGCGCTGGCCTACTTTGCGCTCGGCCGCCTCTCCATCCTGCTTGCGGTCTCGCCTGACGATGGCACGCTCTTGTGGCTGCCGGCCGGGATGGCTCTGGTGGTGCTCGTTCAGTGGGGCACACGCATCTGGCCGGGCTTGTGGCTGGGGGCGTTTGCCTCCGCTTTACTGCAATACACGGGTGATGCCTCCAGCGCGGGGCTGACCGGCACAGCGCTCCTGGCCGCAACCATCATCGCCAGTGGGGCACTGGCGCAGGCGCTGCTCGGTGCGCGTCTGGCGAGGCCGTTCACCGAGGACTCCGTGCCGCTTGCCAGGGCTGTTGACGCCGCACGTTTTCTTGTCCTGACGGGGCCGCTCGCCTGTCTGGTCTCCGCCACGGTGGGCACGCTCGCCTTGTATGCGCTGCGCGGGCTGCCTATTGCGGACATGGTCCCCAACTGGGTCACCTGGTATGCGGGCGACACGCTCGGCGTGCTGGTGCTCGCCCCAATGATTCTGCTGACGCTGCCGCACGCGCGCAATGGATGGCGGCGCCGCATCGCCGCCATCGTCATCCCGCTGCTGGGCACGGCAGCACTGCTGGAGGCAGGGTCCTTTCTCTACAACCGGTATGAGGTGCAGGTCGCCCGCGGCACTTTCGAGGCCCAGGCCAACGACCTTGTCTACCGCGTCGCGACGCGCCTGGATCGCACCGAGGATCGCCTGCGTGCCATCGGTGGTTTCATCAATCACAGCGACACGCTGAACCCCGCTGAGTTCGCGGTGTTCACCCAGGCACTCGGATCGACTCCGGGAATCTCAGCGCAGGCGTGGGCGCCAGACAAATTGGCCGACAGATCAACCGGGATCTTGCCGCTGCAGCTGGTCTATCCGCAGGCCAGCGAAGGCGGCCATCTAAGTGTCAAGCCCGTGGCGCGCATCCCACAAGCCGCCCTGCTGCGCGCGGCGGAAACAGGCCACCGGGCATTGGCAGCGAGTCCGGGAAATGCACCCACCCTGGAATGGTGGATGCTGGTGCCGGTCTATGCCCCCGGCTTCGCTGCCGGGGGCGCCGACGAGGCGACGCGCGTGGCCGCCCTGCGCGGTTTTGCCGTCGCCCGGCTCGATCTCTCGCAGCTTTTTGCTGACATCGCCGGCAAAGCCGGGCGTGTCGGCATCGCATTCCGTGTTCGCGGACTGGCGGCATGGCACCCGTCCGCGCCGCTCATCGGCTATGACGTGCCCGCCGGACGCGCGCCGGACTGGTCGCAACCCATCAGTCAGCGCTTTGCGGGTGCCGGGTTGGAGTTGGAGGTCTGGAACTTCCACCCTTGGCAGCCCGGGCATACGTCGGGCTCAATGTTGTTTCTTGCCGCCTGTCTGCTGGCCATGTTGTTGGTCGGGGTTTTCGTGCTCACCACGTCGGGCTTCGGCCTGCGCCTGGCGCAGGAGGTGCAGCAGCGCACGGCCGAACTGCGGGCGACGCGGGATGCAGCCGAGGCGGCCACCCGTGCCAAGTCCGACTTTCTCGCCGCCATGAGCCACGAGATCCGCACCCCAATGAACGGCGTGATCGGCATGTTGGACGTGCTGACGCAAACCAGCCTCAAGGGCTATCAGATGGAGATGGTCGAACTCATCCGCGAATCGGCGTATGCGCTGCTCTCCATCATCGAGGACATCCTCGACTTTTCCAAAATCGAAGCCGGCAAGCTTGCGATCGAACAGCAATCCATGTCGGTCGAGGACGTTGTTGAAAAAGTCTGCACCCTGCTCGACCGTATGGCCGAGAAGAAACACGTGGAATTGACCCTGTTCGTCGATCCGGAGCTACCCCAGGCACTCCAAGGCGATGCGCTGCGCCTGCGCCAGATTCTCACCAACCTGGTCAACAACGCCATCAAGTTCTCCAGCGGGCTGGAGCGTCCGGGCCAAGTGGCGGTGCGTGCCCGGATGGCTGGTCTCGAGGATGGACAGGTCTGGGTGGAATGCGTCGTGCATGACAACGGGATCGGCATGGATGAGGCAACCCAGGCCCGGCTGTTCACTCCTTTCGAACAGGCCGATGTCTCCACCACGCGGCGCTTCGGCGGCACCGGGCTGGGACTGGCGATCGCTCGCCAGCTCGCGCAGATGATGGGCGGTGACATCACCGTGCAGAGCGAGCTGGGTGCGGGCAGCACCTTCACCGTACGCCTACCGCTCATTGCATTGCCGCAGCCGGCACCCACGCCCTCGCTGGTAGCCGGACTGCCGTGCCTGGTGATCGGTCCCGAAGTGGGGCTGACCGCGGATGTGGCGATGCATCTGGCACATGCCGGAGCACAGGTCCAGCGCGCAGCGGCTATCGATGCGGTGAGCACGCGTGCTGACCCCCCGTCCGAGATTCTGTGGGTCTGGGTGCTGGACACCGAAGGTGCACCGCCGCCACTGGATGCCTTGCACACCGCCGCCGGCCTGCGTTCACGCGGGGATGTGCGCTTGCTCATCATCGGCCGTGGCAAGCGCCGCCGGCCGCGCCGAACGGCACCCAATCTGGTGCAGATCGATGGCAACCTGCTCACTCGGCGATACATCCTTCAGGCGGTGGCCATCGCCGCTGGGCGCGCCGCGGAAGAAGAATGGAACGAAACCGTGGGGCTTGCCCGTGCGGCCTTCGAAGCGCCTTCGCACGAGGAGGCCGTGCGCCAGGGTAAGCTGGTCTTGGTGGCCGAGGACAATGAGACCAACCAACAGGTGATCCGGCGGCAACTGGCCCTGCTCGGCCTGGCGGCGGAAGTGGCAGGCGATGGCCTCGAAGCTTTTGCCCGCTGGAAGACGGGCGAGTACGCGCTGCTGCTCACCGATGTGCACATGCCCCGCATGGACGGCTATGAACTCACCGCCTCAATCCGCGCCGCAGAGGCCCAAGCCGGCATGGGCCATACGCCGATCATCGCGCTCACGGCCAACGCCCTGAAAGGCGAAGCCGAGCATTGCCAAGCGGCAGGCATGGACGATTATCTATCCAAGCCGGTGCGGCAGGCCGACCTCAAGACAATGCTGGAAAAGTGGCTGCCGTCAGCGAAAGCGCTCCCGGAGCTGCCTCAGGCCCCAGCCGCGGCGGTGGCGGAACGGCCGGTGGACGTCAGCAAACTGCGGGAGCTGGTTGGCGACGACGCGGCGGTGATTCGAGAGTTCCTGCAGGATTTCCGCGTCAGCGCAGCGAGCATCGCCGCCGAGCTTCAGGCGGCCTGCGAATCCGGGTGGCTGGCCGGGGCGGGTGCGGCCGCGCACAAGCTGAAGTCCTCGGCACGCAGCGTCGGGGCACTCGGGCTGGGCGCGCTGTGCGAGCAGATCGAACAGGCCGGGAAGGCCGGTGACGGCGCCGCCCTGACTGGACTGCTGCCTCGCTTTAACGCGGAAATGATCGCCGTGGACGACGATCTGGCGGCATGGCTGGCTGAGGCGACGCCGCGCGAGGCAGGAAAAAATGGTGAGCATGCATGAACAACAAATCTGCCATTGACATCCTGGTGCTCGACGACGAACCGTTCATGCTCAAGCTGCTCGGCCGCATGCTGGCCGGGCTGGGCTATACCCGGGTGTCCTGCCACGAGAGCGGCCCGGCCGCGCTGGCCGCATACGATGCGCTGGACGACGCGCCGAATGTGATCCTGCTCGACATCAACATGCCGGGAATGGACGGGGTCGAGTTCGTGCGACATTTGGCGCAACGGCATTACCCCGGTGGCCTGATCCTGGTCAGCGGCGAGGATGACCGCATGCTGCAGGCTACGGAAAAGCTGGCGCGGGCATACCACCTCTTCGTGCTGGGCTCCCTGCACAAACCGCCAACACCGGCGGGGCTCTCCGTGTTGCTGGACAAACGGATACCCTCAGCGGCTGAAAAGCCACCCGCTACGAACAAAACCTATGACGCCGAAGCAGTGCGTGCCGCTATCGTCCGTGGGGAACTGGTTAATTACTACCAGCCCAAGGTTGTGGTGGCGACGGGCGACGTCATCGGGATGGAGACCCTGGTGCGCTGGCAGCATCCCGAGGATGGACTGGTGTTTCCCGATCGGTTCATCCCGGTGGCGGAGGCGCATGGCCTGGTTGGTGACTTGACGCGCGCGGTGCTCAAAGGCGCACTGGTGCAGGCCAAAGCCTGGCAGGAGGCAGGGCAGGCCTTGTCCGTCGCAGTCAATGTGTCGATGGACGATCTTGCCGCGCTGGAGTTCGCCGATTTCGTTGCCGCCGAGACGGCGGCTGTCGGCATGCCGCCCCAGTCTGTGGTGCTGGAAGTGACCGAAAGCCGTCTGATGCAGAGCCTGGCCACCTCGCTCGATGTGCTCGCACGTTTGCGCCTGAAGCGCTTCCGCCTGTCCATCGATGATTTTGGCACCGGCCATTCCTCCCTTGCACAGTTGCGCGACCTCCCCTTCGACGAACTCAAGATCGACCGGAGCTTCACCCGCGGCGCCTGGCAGGATGAACGGTTGCGGGCGATCTTCGAGGCCAGCCTCAGTTTGGCCAACCAACTCGGCATGGAGGTGGTTGCCGAAGGGGTCGAAGATGCCGATGACTGGGCATTTCTGCGCCAAACCGGCTGTCATCTGGGGCAGGGATATTTCATCGCTCGCCCCATGCCTGCTGCCGCCCTGCCTGGCTGGCTGGAGGACTGGCGACGACGTATGAATAGGGCTCCGCAAAACTGATTCCCATGGCCAGCTGCTTGATGGCCTCCGTTGCAGTTTCATCAGTTCATGATGCACTCGAAAATGGTACGGGAAGCGCTCAAGATCGCGCAGCTATCAAGCGCCGAGTTGGCGAAGGTGGTAATAGTTTGTCGCAACGCCAACGCGAAGGGGCTGTCGGATTTTCGCTCGATCAAGTTGTCTTCATGGGTGCCGAGCCGCCCGAGGACAAGAAGCTTCAAGACTGCGGCGTTGTGTTCAGGGCGCCACTGCTGGCGCATGGGCGCGCCAGCCGAGAACGTAGAGCCGCATCCCCGGCATCGGTCTCTCGGCGCGCCCGCATGGACTCATCTTTACACGTGATGTCAAGATGAGGTCCAACCATCAACCAGGCACAGACTCTGCATGCAGCCTGAGCTTGAGCGCCCGGATCACCTTCATCACCGTGGAGAACTCCGGATTGCCTTCGGCAGACAACGCCTGGTAAAGCCCTTCGCGTGAAATGCCGGTATCTCGTGCGAGTTGGCTCATGCCCCGGGCGCGGGCAATCGTGCCCAGCGCAACGCGGATGAGGCTGCCATCGCCGGGGTCGTCCTCGATGCAGGCATCCAGGTAGGCGGCCATCTCTTCATCAGACTTCAGGTAGTCCGCCGTGTCGTAGCGCGTGAATGTCTCAGCCATCGTTCAGTCCTTCCAGTCCTTGGCCATTCCAATCGCCCGTTCGATGTCCGCGTCCTGCGTGCGCTTGTCACCGCCAGCGAGCAGCACGACGATCACCGGCCCACGCCGCATGAAGTACACGCGGTAGCCCGGCCCATCGTCGATCCGGAGTTCAGACACACCGTCTCGCAACGGCTTGGCGTCCCCCGGATTCCCGAGCGCCAGACGTTCAAGACGGGCCTGGCACGTGCGCGAGCTTGTCGGTCTTTGAGGCCGCTCAGTCAGCGCTGGAAAGCCTGACTCTGGATCAGTTCCACCATGGCCTGCATTCTGACCTCGCTGGGTTGGTCTGTCAACCATGATTCACAGCGGTGCCGCGCGGGAGGCCGGGACCTGATGCAACACCCCACCGAGTCCAGATGAAGTCGCTCGGCGCGAGCTCATCACACGGAGGCTGTGTTGCATCAGAACGATCAGTTCATCGAACAGTTCCTGGCGTTCGCCAGACTGCAGGGGGTCAACATCGACCCCGAGCGGCTGGAAGCCGACGGGCGCATTCATCGCGCCGACGTCGGTGACATGCCATCAGGCAAGAACGACGCAGGCTACCTGTTGCGGCCTGACGGCACCGGCTGGATCACCAACTTCAAGGCCGACGGCAAGCCGGTCCAGTTCAGACCCGAACTGGCGCGCGATCTGACGCCGGAAGAACTGGCGCGGGTCGAAGTGCAGCGCGAGGCATGGCGCAGGCAGCAGGCCGAACGCCAGGCGATTGCCGTTGAGGAGGCGCTCCAGCGATGGGAGGACTCCCGCGAGCCCAAGGCCTTTCCCTACCTCCAGGCACCGAAGCTCGACCCGGCCGGACTGCGCCAAGGCAGGGCACAGCTGCTGGTGCCGATGATGGCAATCGACGCGGGCGGCGAACTGGGCTGGGTCGGCATGCAGCGCATCACGTGGGCGGAGCCGGGTCAGTCGGCCGACAAGCGATTCATCTCCGGCACGCCGACCAAAGGCGCGTTCGCCGTGATCCCAATCGTCGGCGCCGATGTCGAAGCACCCCTGCGCGCCTATGAGGCGGCCTGCAAGGCCGATCAAGTGGTGTTCTGCGAGGGCATCGGCACCGCACTGGCCATCCATCAAGCCACCGGACTTCCGGTGATCGCGGCCATGTCGGCGCAGAACCTGCGGGACGTGGCCCGCAGCCTGCACGACAAGCTTCAAGGACGCGCCGTCGTCTACGCCGACAACGACGGCGAGAAGGCCCAGTTCAAGGGGCAAGCCTTTGGCGTGCGCGCTGCCCGCATTCTGGGCGGCGCACGGACGCGCATCGCCCTCCCCGAAAAGCCGGGTGGCATCACACCTCCCGGTTACGACGCCCGCGACCAGCTGCGCGACAGCGGATCCGAGGCCATACGCAACACGATGGCCGCGACGCTGGATGCCTGGCAGCTGGAGCGGCGCCTGCCGCCGGAAGTCGTCAACCGCAACAAGCCCGGCTTGGTCAGGCAACAGGTGCCTCAGCAAAACGCCGCGCGACCGCCGGTCTCTCTCACCCCCCACCAGGAGCAACCCATGAATGACAAAACGCTTGCAGATCTCGACGCGCAGATCAAAGACGCCACCAAGCTGCATAACGACTTGGCCAAATCGACCGACGCAACGCCGGAGGCGAAAAAGGCGGCGCGTGACCAGATCGCCACACTGAAAAAAGAGCGCGAACAGGTCCGCCGCGCGGCGGAACCCGTCGCGCGAGGCCAGGGGCGGGCCGCCGCTGCCCAAGACGACGCGGGGCCAGCGCCGACAAGCACCGAAGCGCAGGCGCCCGAGACGTCAGAACCGGGTGAGCAAAAGGAGCAAGCGGTGCGCCCCGCCATGCCCGACTGGCGGGGCGACCTGAGCGAAGACCAGGTCGCGCAACTGGCCGCGCTCTACGAGGAGCATGGCATCGCGCTGTACCAGAACGAGGGGCAGGAATTCGCACCTGACGAGAGCCCGGAGAAGTGGTGCGTCACCGTGGATTCCGGCCGATTTGCGCCGGACTTGGAAAAACGGATCCTCGCAATCAAGCCGACGGACACGATCGACGACGCAGACATGCAAGTCCGGGCCGTCCTGGCCGGTCAGGAAAAAGCGGCTGGCCAGGAAACCCTGGCTCACGCGAGCACGTTCGATGCGCTCAATCAGGCGGCGGCAGAGGTCGAGGTGCAGCCTGTCGACGCACAGAGCGCCGCACAAGATCGGCACGGGCAGCCTGATGGCCAAGGACAGGCCGAAACCCCGGAGGAGCGCCTTCTGCGCGAGTACGCCACGCTGGCAGACCCAGTGCGCGCGCAGCGGGCCAAGGCGCAGTATGACCTCGAGGCCAGGCATCGGGAGCAGCGCGAGGCGCTGTTTGGTTCGCTGGACCAACTGCGCGCCGACAAGATGCGCGAGTTCAGCGGCATGGCCGAAGAACACCAGCGCTCCCTCATCGTGATCGAGGTGGCCAAGGCCGTCGAAGCGATGCAAAAGCAACAGGTGTCGGAGCGCAAAGGCTTGCAGTCCGAGCTTCCCGAAGTGCCCAGCTACAGAAACTTTCTGGAGGATCGCGCCAAGACCGATCCCGTGGCGGCGCGAATGCTGGACGACGATCGGTCGCGCGCTCCGATCCCGGAGGCAGTCAAGGGCAAGCGGGTTGCCCCCGTTGAGCCTGCGGTGCTGGAAGGGCTCACGCATGAGATCGAGGACGGCCCTGCCGGCAAGGCCATCCACTACGCCCGTGACGGCGAGCGCGTGATGTCCGACCGCGGTGAGCGCGTCGATCTCTACAAGATGGACGATCGCTAGATTGAGGCGGCCTTGCGTCTGGCCGAACAGAAGTACGACATGGACAAGGGGCTGGTGTTGACGGGCAGCCGTGAATTCCAGCAGCGTGCGACGGAAGTCGCAGGCCGCATGGGCCTGAAGATCCAGAACGACGATCTGCGCAAGGCCTGGGACCAGGGACGGTTGACGGCGCTGCAAGCCGATGAAGCCGACCACGCGCTCGCCGCCACCATGATGAACGGTCCGGCCGAACGGCTGGGCAGCATCGCCCGGCCGCCCATTTCGAAGTCATCGCGAGCGCAGGTGGATCAGATTGTCACAGCGACCTATGCAGTCGACAAGGACTTCCTGGCGGCCGAATCCGTCCTGTCGCGCCTCCCGCCACAGGGCTGGGACGCCTTGAGGCTGCGGGGCAGGGGCATCCCTTGACCCCTGAGCAAAAGGCTTGGCTCGCAGATC
Organism: Thiomonas sp.; assembly: GCF_054608695.1. Classification (NCBI taxonomy): domain Bacteria; kingdom Pseudomonadati; phylum Pseudomonadota; class Betaproteobacteria; order Burkholderiales; genus Thiomonas; species Thiomonas sp. Next base: position 16,539 of record NZ_JBTRXV010000058.1, on the reverse strand, counting down.
CGGTCCAGCCTGTTCTCGTCGATGAGCACGACAAGCTGACCGAGCTTGGCCAGCTGGCCTACGACCGGCTGCAATCGCGGTCCGAGGAGGAGCGCGAAATGCTGCAGCAGCAGCTTCGCACCCGGAACATCGACGAGGAGATGGAAAAGCGCGAGCGCGAGAAAGCCCTCGAGCAACAGACCACAGAACACAGGGAGGAGGTCGCCATGGCGCGTGATGCAGCCGAAGGGTTGCAACGCGCCGATGACCGCCATGCCGACTCTGCTGAACCTCAACAGGAAGTCGAGGAGCAGCAGATCAAGGCGTCTGAGCTGGCCCTTTCAAGCCGTAGTCGTCCCCGTCTTCGCGATATGGGTCGCGGGATGTGAACCAGGAGAACCACGATGCAAACCCAACCCTTGATTCCCGATGCCATGGAGTCCGACGTCTTCGTCGAGATCCAGGCTGCCAGTCGCGACCACGCCGAACGTGAGTTTGGCGCGGTCTTCGATCAACCTGAAGACGAGGTCCAACATGGCTGATGAACTGGAGCAGCAAGCAGCGGCGGACCAGGCCGCCCAGGAGTCCGAGGCTCTGACCGGAGTGGGCGGGGCACGGGAGCAGGCCCCGTCGCTGCCCGCCGAAAAGAAGCAGCGTGATCTGCGCCAGGAAATCACCGACCGCATGGTCCAGTCCCTGGAGCGTGGCGAAATCCCATGGGAACGCCCCTGGGAAAACCTGGAACATGGCCTGTCTCGAAACATGGCCACCGGCAACGCCTACAAGGGCGGCAACCGCTTGCTTTTGCAACTGGTCCAGATGGATCAGGGTTATGCCGATCCGCGTTTTGGCACGGTCAAGCAGATCAACGATCTGGGAGGCCGGGTGAAAAAGGGCGAGAAAGGTCACCCGATCGAACTCTGGAAGGATCAGCCGTTCTGGGAGCGCCGCGACGTCGAGATCAGCCTCAACAGCATGCGCGTCAAGGTGTTTGACGAAGGCAAGGGTGTGGTGCAGGTGGGCATGCCCACGGACAAGGTGTCCACCCTGGATGTCAAGGCTGCTGATTTGACGGTGCGTCACAAGGGGCGGGAATTGGCCTGGAGTGCAGCCCACAGGCAGCTCGATTCCGTCGTGGGGCGTGTTTACACGGTGTTCAACGCCGAGCAGTGCACAGGCCTGAAGATTGAGCCGCTGAAGACACCGGACAACAAGATCCCGGTCGTCGACCGTGCCGAGCAGGTGATGCAGGCCATGCGCGGCGACGGCTTGACCTTTGCCACCCATCCGACCCTGGCCTTCTACTCGCCCAAGCGCGACGAAGTCTCCCTGCCGCCGCGCGAGTCCTTCAAGTCGGTCGAGGGGTACTACGGCACGGCGTTGCATGAGATCGGCCATGCAACGGGTGCCCAGCAGCGCCTGAACCGTGAAGGCATCACGGGCGGCCACCGCCTCGGCTCCGAGGCGTATGCCAAGGAAGAGCTGCGCGCCGAGCTGTTCAGCACCTTCATGGCGGCCGAGACCGGCATCCCCCATGACGAGGAGCAGCACAAAGCCTATGTGCAGTCCTGGGCCAAGGTGCTCAAGCAGGACAAAAACGAAATCTTCCGGGCGGCAGCTGAGGCCGGAAAGGCCGTGGACTACGTCCTGGCCAAGGAGCGCGATTTGCAGATCGCCCCTACGCCAAGGACTTCTCGGATGCCATGGAGACGGCGCAAGCCAAGGAGCCGCACGAAATGACTTTCGGCGAATTCTCTGACGCAGTGCGCGCAGAGAAATTGGGGCCGAACCATGGCCGCCAGTGGGAAGTGTCGATCGGCAAAGCGTCACTCGGCTTCGCGGACGGCCCGACAGCCGAAGGCGCGCTGCGCCAAGCGCACCAGCGCGAGGTCAACAACGCGCTGTACGACAACCAGCCAGGAGCCTTCAGGCCGCAGGACGACCCGCCCAAGACCATGCCACCGTCACATGTCCTGGCTGAATACCCGGACTTGCAGACGAAGTTTGCAGAGGTCATTGTCCAGAGCCCGCCTGCTGGAGCGAAGCCGATCTCCAATGTGCAGGCACAGGTCGATGCGCCGGCCGTCACCGGAGACAGTGCGCTCAGTCGATCCTTGTTCTGGCGCAAAGTCAGCAACGTCGAGGATCTCTGCGATGGCTTGGTGACGCTGCCTGGCGCCAGGCTGCAACCAGCCGTCAGGGTCCGTGTCGTGGAGGACAAGAAACTGTCGTCTTCGGATTACGACAAGTTCACCGCCGACTTCTTCGCCTCCCAGCCCTGGCTGGACGGCAAGGGCGGCATCGACGAGGACGGTACGCGCCACGTCATCCAAGTCACCGCTCAGGATCGGCAGACCCTGCATATCGATCCGCAGGGGCATGACTACGCCCGGTATGTCGGCATTCCTGAGGCGGACGTGCAGCGCGTGATGGGCAGCCGGTCATTGGTTGTGGCGGAGGTGAAGCCCACTCAAACGCTTCAACCGGCTTCGGCAGCCCGTGCCGAGAACTCACAGTCGGCAGTTGACTCCCGAGGTCAAGATCCCGTGCAAGGACAGGACGGCAGGCGCGAAATCCAGGAGCAGGTTGTTGAGAAATCGACGAAGGCGCCCCAGCGCCAATCAACGCGCCGGTTCGCAGGCCGGGGCCGCTAACGCCCGACGCGCCCAGCGGCAGGTGGCGCAAGCAACAGCCGCAGCGTGCAACCGGATTTCCTCCCCGCCCACGGCGGGTTTCCTTGGCCGGGGTGCACGCCGTCTGGCCCACGTCACGGGCCACCTTCGATCTGAGGAACGAACACCATGACTTCACCGACAAACGGCCTGTATCACATCCCCAAGGCCCAGAAAGACATCACGCGCTTTGTCTTCGTGGGCCTTGGCCTGTTCGCCATGACCGTGTTGCTGTCCTGTTGGGCGGCGACCGAGTACGCCGCCTGGGCGCTGGGTTTTGTGGCGGCGCTGGGCAAGCCCTTGACGCCCTTTGTCTACTTCCCTTTCGACGTGCTGGTCTGGACCTGGAAGTTCAACAGCCCGGATTACGGCATGGCGGTGATGACGATTTTTGAGCGCGCCCACATCATCATGGGCGTCGGCGGCTTCTTCTCTCTTGTGCTGCCGGTCGCCTTGGCCTTCCGGCGCACGCGCAAAGCCGAAAGCGAACGCAATGATCTCCACGGCTCAGCCCACTGAGCACTGCCCGGCGAGGTGCTGGAGGCCGGCATTCTGCCGACCGACAAGAACAAGGGCGGGGTGTTGTTCGGGGCCTGGGAGCACAGGGGCAAGGTGCAGTACCTGCGCCACAAGGGGCCCGAACACATGATGGTGTTCGCCCCGACCCGATCCGGCAAGGGCGTGGGGATCGTGATCCCGACCCTGCTGTCCTGGGATGAATCGGTGCTGGTGCTCGACATCAAGGGCGAGAACTGGGCGCTGACCAGTGGTTTTCGCCACAGGATTCTCGGCCAGAGAACCCTCAAATTCGACCCGACGAGCACCGACTCTGCACGGTTCAATCCCCTGCAGGAGATCCGCATCGACGGAAATTTGGTCAAGGACGTGCAGAACATCGCGACGATGATCGTCGATCCCAATGGCGAGGGCCTGAAGGATCACTGGGCCAAGACCGGTTTCGACCTCATGACAGGCGTTGTGCTGTTCGTGCTGCTGTGCGAGCCGCCGCAGGGCGAAAGCAAGGTCGACCGGTGCATCGCGACCGTGCTGGGCATTCTCTCGGATGGCGGCATTTTCCGGAAGGAGGCCGAAAGCAAGGCCCAGGCGCAGGCCCAGAGCGAAGGCGGCAAAGACGGCGACGTCGTCGAAGGCGCCCGGGCGGTGATTGGCTACATCCGGGACATCGCGCACGCGATGCTCGAGAAGGGCAGGCTGGCCGAGAAGCAGGAAGAGCACGACGCCCGCCACGCGGGTTGGATGGCCGTTGCCCAGGCCATGCAAAGCTGGCTGAACAAGCCCGACAACGAGGCTGGCAGCGTGCTGTCCACGGCGCTGTCCTTCCTGTCGCTGTACCGCGACCCGATCGTGGCCGAAAACACCCGGGTCTCGGATTTCTCACTGGAGAGTCTGATGGGAGGAAAGAATCCCGATGGCCAGGCCGTGGCCCCGAAGACATCCCTTTACCTGGTCGTCCCGCCCAGCGACAAGGATCGTCTCAAGCCACTGCTGCGCCTGGTCATCAGCCAGGTGGTGCGCAGGCTGACCGAGGGGATGGATTTCGAGATGGGGGGCATGGGCAAGAGCCGCTTCCCCCACAAGCTCCTGCTGCTGATCGACGAATTCCCCAGCCTGGGCAAGCTGGAGATCTTCCAGGAAGCCCTGGCCTTCATTGCGGGCTACGGCCTGAAGGCGCTGCTGATCGTGCAGGATCTGACGCAGCTGAACGCCGCCTATGGCAAGGACGAGTCGATCGTCAGCAACTGCCACATCCGCGTGGCCTATGCACCCAACAAGGTCGAGACGGCCAAGCTGCTGTCCGAGATGGCGGGCCAGGCGACGGTCACCCACACACAGCGCCAGTATTCGGGCAATCGGCTGGCCGTGGTGCTGCAGAACGTCAACACCAACGAGCAGATCGTGCAGCGGCCGCTGTTGACCGCCGACGAATGCATGCGACTGCCGCCGGAGGATGAGCTCGTGTTCGTCGCCGGCTTCGCACCGGTGTACTGCCAGAAGATCAAGTATTACCAGGATCCGGCACTGGCCGAGCGCATCAAGTTCGACCCCAGGAAAGTGCCAACCGGGAGAGGGCTATGACACGTCCCCGCTTCCGGCTGGAGCCCATCGTGGATCTGGTCAGCGACGAGACCCTGGGGTTCGAGCTGCTGGCAGGCGCTGATCGGTGCCCGGACTGGTCCGATGGTGATTGGCGGACGTGGTACGCCCACATGGCCGATCTCTTTCGCGCCCACATCCCGGCATCCGTCCGCGTGTTCGTCAACGTGGATGCTCACCAGGCGCTCGAGCCCGCCATCATCGAAGGTCTGCTGGCCATCCCGGGCCGGGGTCGGCTGGTGGTGGAGTGGACCGAGCACATCCGCCCTGGGCTGCGCGCCGCGGACTTTTGCGAAGCATCAGCGTGCGCCTTTGCGCGGCTGAAGCAAGCGGGCTTTGCGCTGGCGATTGACGACGTCGGTTCGGGCTATGACGGCATCGGCCGCGCTCTGCGGGTTCAGCCTACGTTTGCCAAGCTCGATATGTCGCTGACCCACCTTGCCAGGCGCGCCGATCCGCGCTTCCTGCGGGATCTTCATGACCTCTTCGAAGGTATCGGCACACGCGTCATCGCTGAAGGCATCGAATCGCCCGGCGACCTGGAACGGGTGCGCGCTGCTGGCATTCGCTATGGCCAGGGGTACTACTTCACGCGTGGGATGGAACGCGCTGCGACAACCGATGCGCTCGATGTTTCATGATCTTTTCCGTCCGATCCTGCTTGGGGGCACATTGAGCATTGGGAGCATCGACCAACGCGAGCATGCTTGCGAGCTGCCGGTGACGGGAAGAGGGTGGATGCTTCAGGTCGCGCTGCGGGAATCAGGGCTGGAGCTCATTGAGCGTCACGCCCAATGCAGCAGCGAGGGCTTTGAGGGTTTTGGCCACTCCGATCCGCTTGCCCGTCTTGATCTGGCTGAGATAGGCCTTGCTGATGCCGGCCTTCTCGGCCAAAGCGTCTTGGGTGAGTCCGCGGTATTCGCGCCAAGCCTTCACAGGATGGGTACCGTCCAGGATGGCATGAGCAACCGCGCCCGGCACTCGAAACCCATCGTCGGCAGCTTTCACGGCATCGAACAGGGCAACGTCGTCCAGGCTCTCGGCGGCACGCATGAGTTGCGCAAACAACTCCATCGGAACCACGGCGTATTCCCGCTTCCCGTTGCGTTCGATGAATTGAATCGTGCTCATGGGTATGCACCTCCTCGTGGGGCAACCGCCAGGATCATCACCACCAGGCGGTCGTCATGAATCTCGTCGATCACGCACCGCACCAGTGGACAGAGGGAGGATGATTCAGGCCGGCTTGTGTGATTTCAGCCAATCTTGCAACGCAGCGTCCATGCGCGTTTGCCAGCCCGGGCCGGAATCTTTGAATCGATCGACGACATCGGGAGACAGTCGAATCGTCACGCGCTGCTTAGTCGGCGCGCGCTGCGGGCCGCGCAGTTTGCGCTGCAACGAGTCTGGCAGGCCCGAAAACGGTACAGCACGTTTGAAATCCCCGCTTGTCCACTCCGGGTTGTCCTCATCGATCAATTCAGGGTTGGGTCGCTTGTTCATAGCGCAGTACCTCACGTCGGTTTGCCTTGCGAAAACTGATGACTCGCACCCCAACTGGTGTTTGCGTAAACACCAGTGCATGCAGGCGGTCATGAAGCTGACCCAGCGCCCTCCATCGCACTTCGCCGTACTCGCGTCGCGTATCGATCACGAACGTCGCAGTCGAGAAATCAAAGTCCACGACGCTGTCGAACGACAGGCCGCGCTCACGGAGATTTTTGACGTTTTTGGCCGGGTCGTCATCAATTTCCACAGTCGGATTGTACGCACAAAATGAGCGTTCCATTCGCCATTGAGCGCGCTCTTCAAGGCGCCCGTGCCCGTCGTCTGCGTTGGGATCGCCTCGTCATCCCGCTGACGCTTCTTGGCGCTTCGCTCATCACCACAAAGGTGTTGTGGTGGTCAGGCTGGCGGATCAACCTCACCGAGAGCGAGCCGCTCGGCTTCTACCGGCTCCACCCACTTCAGGATGACGAAACTCCCTCGCGGGGCACAAAGGTCGAATTCTGCCCACCGGCGTGGGTGACGCCACGCGCTTTCCCGTTCTACCTGGCCGGCGATTGCCCGGGCGGTGGCATGCCGATGTTGAAAACCGTGGCCGCCATACCGGGTGACCACGTCGTGGTGAACCTGCGCGGAGTCTGGATCAACGGCCGTGAGTTACCCAGCAGCGGCCAGTTGCTCCGGTCGGGTAAATATTCCTGGCTGCAGTTGCCTCACGAAGTTGGCAATTTCACCTTGGGGCCGGGTCAGTACTGGGTCTACGGCAGCGGCGCAACGCCGGCGCTAGCCGCACAAAGCTTTGACAGTCGCTACTGGGGACCGATCACCATCGCCGAGATCCGGCGAGTCGCCGGATAGTGCTGCTTCAGCGCGTGTGCGTCTTCACCCATTCACGCATGGCTTCATTCACGCGCGTCTGCCAGCCTTTACCTGTGCCTTTCAGTGCGTCGAGCACGTCAGCATCGAAGCGAATCGTGGTTGGAATCTTGGGACTGGCCAGCCTGGGCCGACCCATTCGTCGCACGTGTGCGAACTCCGCATCCGTGACTTCGTGGGTGTCTGGGTCAGCCGCAATTCCTGCATTGATCGCTGCGTCTTCTTCGGGCGTGGGCACGATCAGGACGCGGCCACCCCTAGTTTTGATCGTTTGCTGCATAGAGCTTGACCTCTCTCAAATTAGCCTTGCGCAGGCTGATGATGCGGCGGCCATCGGCGCGATCTGTGAACACCACACAAAACAGTCGCCCGGTTGCATCCGGAACAAACCCAATCATGCGCAACTCGCCGTACTCGCGCCTGGAGTCCAGCTTGGCGAGAAGGCCGCCCCAGTCCATCCGTTTTGCCAAAGACAGCGACAACCCATGTTTGGCTTGGTTGGCTCGGTCCTTGTCTGGGTCGAACGTGATACGCATGCTACTTATTGTATTAACAAATTCTCTTCGTCGCACTGCGACGACCATCGTCGCCCCCTCCTGCAACCCGACGCGCAATCCAGGCATGCGCGCTGGATCGCGCATGCCATCCCTCTCGAAAGGATCTCCCGATGAAACTGATTTTCAAGAAACTCCAAGCTGCTGCCGCGCGCCGCACGGCCTTGGCAGGCGCTGTGTTCCTGGCCACGATGGCCGATGCCTTCGCTTCCGGTGCGGGCGGCCTGCCGTGGGACGGTGCCATCGCAACCTTGCAAAACGATCTGACCGGGCCGGTGGCCACCGGCATCAGTGTGATCGCCTTCCTCGCGGCCGGCGCGTCTCTAGTGTTCGGCGAAGAGCTCGGCGGGATCGCCAAGAAGGCGCTGTACGTCGTCCTGGGCCTGACGGGCGCGATGGTGGCGTGAGCGCATGCATTCGACCTCCCGCCCGCCGCCACCTCTTCCTGCCCACGGAGCCGACGCGCCGGATCTACCGGAAATCCTGATGAGCGTTGTGCAGGTCCTGATGGACCAAGGGTGGGCGGCCTCCAAAATCTCCGACGACCTCAGGCAGACCGCGACGGTCGTCGAGCTGATGCACAAGACACGCGGAGTCCCGCAATGATCCAAGACGACGACAAGGTTCCCATTCACGAAGCGCTCAACAGGCCGATCCTCATGCTCGGCGGGGAGCGCAACCTGGTGTTGATGCTGCTCATCGTTGCCGGGGTTTTCATCTTCTCCCTCGCCAAGCTCTGGGCAGCGGCGGTCGGCATCGCGATCTGGGTGATCGGCCAGTGGGCCTTGACGCGTGCCGCCCGCTACGACGACCAGCTTTCCAAGACCGGTCCGCGCTCGCTCAAGTACCGGCGCTTCTACCCGGCGCAGGCGACGCCGTTCGCCAGGCAACGGGAGATCCAGTGATGCTGGCCCTCAAGGAATTTCGCACGGCGGCCTACGGGCTGCCCGACCTGCTGTCCTGGGCGGCCCTGGTCGACAACGGCATTGTGCTGACCAAGAACGGCGGCTTCATGGCCGCATGGGATTACCGCGGGCCGGATCTTGATTCCGCCACCCCGGAGGAGCTCCGCGCCATGGCAGCGCGCATCAACGCCGCGCTGAAGCTTGGCGACGGCTGGGTGATTCACTGCGATGCCGTGCGGGGGCCCGCGCCAGGCTATGCCCGCCAGGGCGCATTCCCCGACCGCACGACCCGGCTGATCGATGACATGCGGCGTGCTTCCCACGAAGGCGTCTACGTGGGCTACGCCAGCCGCTATGTGCTGAGCGTGACCTGGTTCCCGATGCCTGACGCCGCCAGCAAGACCGCCGACCTGTTCGTCGACGGCCGCGTCAAAGCGACCGCAAGCCGGAACCTCGAGCGGTTCAAGGAGCAAATCCGTGAGCTCGAGGGCAGGCTGTCAAGCCTGCTGCATATCCGACGCCTGACCGATGTGGCGGACGAACGCACCGGAGCGGTGACCAGCGCCCTGCTGGCGCATCTCGAACAGTGCGTCAGCATGGCGCCGACGTCTCGGCCGATGGTCATGGCCGAGGTGCCGATGTACCTCGATGCAATCCTGGGCGCCCACGATTTCGCCACAGGATTCGTGCCGCGCGTGGGTAACCGCCATCTAGCATGCATCGGGCTGACCGGGCTGCCATCCCACAGCTTCCCCGGCATTCTGGACTTCCTGTCCCGCCTGCCGGTGTCCTACCGCTGGAGCAACCGCTTCATCTATCTCGATCCCGGTCAGGCCGAGAAGGTGCTGAACAAGTACCGCGGCAAATGGGCGCAGAAGCGCAAAAGCATGATGAATCTGATGCGGGAGAACGCCGGAGGCCAGGCGACTCACGTCAATGCCGACGCGGATCGCATGGCTGGCGACGCCGTGCAGGCGATGGCCGAGGCCTCCAGCGGCATGGTGCTCTATGGCTACTACACAAGCGTCCTCGTGCTCGCCCACGAGGATGCCGCCTTGCTCGACGAGACGGTCCGGGAAGTCGCCAAGCTGATCGAGAACCACGGCTTCGGCGCCCGCATCGAGGACGTGAACGCTGTCGAGGCCTATCTTGGCACGCTGCCGGGGAACACCGCAGCCAATGTGCGCCGGCCGCTGATCCACACCTTGAACCTGGCCCATCTGCTGCCATTCACTGCCGTCTGGGCCGGTCTGGAAAAAAATCCCTGCCCGTTCTACCCGACGGGCAGTCCGCCACTGCTGTACGCCAAGACGGACGGCTCGACGCCATTCCGGCTCAGTCTGCATGCGAACGACCTGGGGCACACCGTCATTCTCGGACCGACGGGCAGTGGCAAATCGACCCTGCTGTCCACTCTCGTGGCGCAACAGTTCCGCTATCCGAACGCCCAGGTCTTTGCGTTCGACAAGGGCTATTCCATGTTGCCCTTGTGCTGGGCAGCGGGTGGCCAGCACTACGACATCGCCGGCGAGCATGGCGACCTGGCGTTCTGCCCGCTTGGACGGGTCCATGAGCCCAGCGAGCAGGTGTGGGCTGCCAAATGGCTGGAGCAACTCTGCGAACTGCAGGGTGTGACCATTCTTCCGCACCACCGGCAGGAAATCTTCCGCGCTGTGGTGCAGCTCGGCGCGTCGACCGATCAGATGAGCCAGCGCACCATGACCAATGTGCTGGTGCTGCTGCAGGATCAGACCTTGCGCGAGGCCCTGCAGGCCTACACCCTGCGCGGCATCGCCGGAACCCTGCTGGACGCCGAAACCGATGCCCTGGCCGAAGACCCGTTCCAGGTCTTCGAGATGGAACACCTGATGAACAAGGGCGACAAGCTGGTGTTGCCGGTGCTCACCTATCTGTTTCACCGCATCGAGCAGCGCTTCAAGGGCCAGCCCACGTTGCTCGTGCTGGACGAGGCCTGGATCATGCTCAGTCACCCCGCGTTCAAGGCCAAGATCCGCGAATGGCTGAAAGTCTTGCGCAAGGCGAACGTGGCGGTCGTGTTCGCCACGCAGTCGCTGACCGACCTGATCCGATCGGAAATCGCCGACGTGATCGTCGAGTCCTGCCCCACCAAGATCATGCTGCCCAACCCCGAGGCGCAGACGGAGAACATCCGGCCCCTCTATGAGGGCATCGGCTTGAACCGCCGGCAGATCGAAATCCTGGCGATGGCCACGCCCAAGCGGCAGTACTACGCCATGCATCCCGACGGCCGCCGACTGTTCGCGCTCGGCCTGTCCGGCCCGGAGCTGGCTTTCGTCGGCGCGTCGGGCAAGGAAGACATTCTCTGCATCCGCGAATTGAAGGATCAGCTGGGCGATGCGTGGCCCGCCCAATGGTTGCGCGAACGCGGCCAGGGCAGGGCTGCGGAACTCTGGGAGTCGTACTGATGAACACCAAGAAGCATGTCCTGGCCGTCATCCTCGCGGCCGCAGTCGGCACGGCCAGCGCGCAAACTACATCGGCCCCCGATCCGCAGTCGACGATGAGCGCTGCAGCGACGCAGAACACGACGAGCACCTACGACGCGAGCGTGGCCTACGACGACCAGCAGGCATACCAGGCCGCCGCCAACACGGCGCAGGACATTTCCAATCAGGATGCTGCCAACTCAGGTGGCGGAGCGCTTGGCGGTGATGTCTGGCAGCAGGCCGCCGATCAGGCCCAGAGCGTTGCCAACGACAACCAGGCGCAGGCTGACCATCAGATTCCTGTGCAGCAGCAGGATCAGGCCTCCGAGGCCAGCGCCTACGGCACGGAAGTCAATGCGGCACCTACGGTGGCGCAGTCCAACAGTCAGTCTGCCCGGGCGTCCGCTTCGTCCGGCGCCGCAAGTTCGCTGAATGGGATCAGCGCACAGACTGGGGTTCAGACCGGGCAGGTCACTCCGCGTGACGACACGAGCTATCTCGCAGCGGGTGCCGCAACGCAGGCGCTGATGAACAACCTGTCGACGACAGGTTTCGAGGCGAACAAGACGGCCGTGCAGGACGCGCAGAACGCCGCGTCCTGTGGGAACCCTTACTGCGCCGCTGCCTGGTGGGCCGCCAACGCAGTCGAGCAGAACATGGCCAACTCGGCCTACGCCGGTAACGTCGCCGCGGCCCCTGTCCTTGGGGGCGCTTTGAATGCGGCCGCCGCTGCATCCGCGATCGCGAGCGCGGCAGACTCCCTGCAGCAGATCCAGTCCATGACGGGTGTGCAGCAGGGGCAAACCGCCGGTGCCACCAGCACCCAGGATGCCTTGCAGCAGACCACGGCACAGACCGGCGTCCAGACCGGGCAATCGGCCACGGCGGCCAATACCGACACGGCCTACACCAGCGCCGCCGGCGCGCAGCAGACCTCACTGAATGCCGCCAGCCAGCAGAACGAGAACAGCGCCGTGACCGCAGCGCAGGCCTGGCAGACCGGGCTGTCGGCACAGTATTCCGAGAACGCGGCCAACACCATCAGCCAGTACGACACCAGCATGGCCGGGAAAACGGGCGACCCGACATGGACGCAGGCCGCAGCCATTACACAGCAGTCCGCCGATCAGCAGCAGTCGATTTATGACGCGCAGCAGGCGGTCCAGACGTCGGCGACGACTGACGGAAGCGCGACGTACAGCGCCGCGACCGCAGCTGCACCTGCTATTGGCAACAGCCTCAACACCGCAGCCAGCACTGCTGCGACGACGGATGCGTCGAGCACCTTGCAGCAGATCGGCGCGGCCACCGGCGTGCCGCAGAACGGACAGTAACCAGAGATCACCATGAAGAAACGCACCCTCACCCTGGCTGCACTCGCGGCCCTCATCACGATGCCTGCTCACGCCACGGGCATGATCGCCGGGGCCACGTTCCCCGAGCAGATCGTGCAGGAACTGACGCTGGTCGAGCAATACGCCACGCAGGCGCAACAGCTCCAGGCGCAGTTCCAGACGGTCTACAACCAGGCAGGCGCGCAACCTGCAGAACATGCCGCAGCAGCTCTGGACCAATGCGGCGGCCCCGCTTCAGCAACTGGTCCAGCTTGTCGGCAATGCCCAGGGCCTGAGCTACGCGTCGCAAAACACGGTTGCCGCAATCCAGCAACAGTACGGAGCGCCGAGTGCGCCGCTGTCCAACTACGCCAACAACCTCCAGCAGTGGACCAGCAATCTGAACAGTCAGGTCGCTGGGACCCTGCAACAGTATGGGCTGCACGCCGCCGACTTCCAGACCACCCAGTCCGCCCTGCAGGCGATCCAGGATCAGAGCCAGTCGGCGTCAGGTCGCATGCAGGTCCTGCAGGCCGGCAACCAGATTTCCGGGTTGATGGTCAACCAGATGCAAAGCCTGCAGTCGGACATTCAGGCCGGCAACCAGGTCCTGCTGAACTACATCACGACCCGGCAAAACGGCGTGCAGCATTCTCTGAACAACGAGGATCAGCTGCTGGGCAATCCGACACCCCAGGTCTATTGAAGGGCCCATGATGAATCCGCGCCCCACTGCCCGATGGTCTTTGCTCCTGTTCACGCTGCTGCTTGCGCCCGTCATCGCGCACGCGGCGACGCCGCCGGCGATTTCCGCCTCAGGTCCAGGTTTCCTCACCAATCTGCAAAACCAGTTTCAGGGAGCGACGACCGGCTGGATGACCCAGGCGCTGACGCTGGCCAAGGGCCTTTTTGTCGGTCTGGCGGGCCTGGACATCGCCTGGACGGGCATCAACTGGTTGCTCAAGAAGAACGACCTCAGCGACTTCATCGCTGCTTTTGTCCTCAAGATGTTGTCGCTGGCATTTTTCTACATGCTGCTGGCGGAGGCGCCGACGTGGATCCCGATGATCATCAACAGCTTCAAGAGCGCAGGAAGCTCGGTAGGGGCGGCGTCGCCTGCCTCGGCATCCCCGGCCCTGGATCCATCGACCGTGTTTGGCCAGGGGTTCCGGATTTCCAATGCCATGTGGACGGCGGAAGGGAAGGTGAGTTCGTTTTTTCACCCATTCGATTCGGTCGCCTACCTGCTGGGGACAGCCCTTGCATCCATCATGGTGATGGCTGCCTACGCGCTCCTGGCCGTGCAGATCCTGATCACCAACGTCGAGAGCTACATCATCATCGGCGGCGAGGCCTTGCTGCTGGGCTTCAACGGGAGCAAGTGGACGCAGCCTTTTGCGGAAAAGTATTTCGGCTACGCCTTCAGCATTGGCATCAAGCTCTTTGTCTTGTATCTCATCACCGGACTCGGCCAGTCTCTGGCTGATGGCTGGATCACGATCTTGAATGGGTACGCAGCAAACCCAGGCACCTTCGCCCTGCAAGCGCCCATCGCCATCGGCGTGTCCTCGCTGGTCTACGGTGCCATGGGCGTCACAGTGCCCGGCATCGCCAGCAGCATGCTCAATGGCTCACCCAGCATGAGTTTGGGCAACACGATGGGAGCCGCGGCTGGCGTTGCCGGCGGTGTGGCGGGCGCAGGCGCTGCGGCAGTTGCGGGCTATGCCGGGGCTGTGGGCGCTGCGCAGGGCGGATTGAACAAGCTGGCCGGGCTTGTGGGCGCGGGGTCTGGTGGTTCGGGCGCCGCTGCTGGCGGGATTGGTGGAACCGACAAGCTCGCGTCGCTCGGGGCCATGACCGGCGCTAGCGGCGGGACACCAGGCAGCATCGGTGGATCGAAACCAGGCGCGGGTCCGATGGGCGGCCCCAGCCCGGCTTCGGCGCGGTTCAAACAGGATGGACAAGGCGGACCCGGTGCGGGCGCATCGACGGCTTCGCCTGGTGCCGGCCCGACAGCCCCGGCAACCGGCGGCGTGGACACGCTGGGTGCACCGAACCTGCCGGCTGGAGCGGGAGCCGGTGCTGCCGAGCGGAAAGCAGACGCCAAGGAAGACGACGGCAAATCTCCATGGAACGTGATGAAAGACGGGCTCGGGCGAGCTGCAGGGACCAAGGACGACATCGCACGCCACGAAGGTGGTGGCGGTGGGATCCAGATTCGCCTCGGTCATTCGGAGTGAGGCATGGCGAGAAATGTGCTGCGGGACGAACTGGTTGATGACATGCGAGAGCGCGTCGCGCATGCCTGGCGTCATGATCCTCTGGCGCTGTGGGTCGGGCTCATCAAGCTGGTTAACGCCGTGTCCTTCGCTGTCCTGATCCAGAACCCGGTGGGGTCGAAGCTGGGCCTGTGGTTCGTTTCCTGTGTCGTCAGCCTGGCTGTGGCTGCAGTCATCGAGAAGGCTAGGATGGCACGGCAAGCACCACCGGCTGAGGCTGGAAATGAGATACCTATTCGGTGACGAACGCTGGCGGCAAAGTTCGCCATGATCTGCCTGCGAAGATGGAGCCGGTCGGCGACTGATGAAGGAGATCGGAGATTTTGGCGACAGACAGAAAAGAGCCCTTGACCAAGCACACTTGGCAGTTCGCACCGAAGTTCCGCCGTGGCGCATTCGGTTGGCGGTCCGATCTGCCGATCCAGTGCGTCAAGGAAGCGGTCTCCGAGATCAAGGCGATGGCCCGCAAGGATCCTGTCCTGGCGGCGGAAGGGGCCGTGGTCCTGCTGGAAAAACTCTCACCTGCATTGGAGCAGGTGGACAGTTCTTCGGGGGCGATCGGCGCGGCGGTGAACAAGGCCATCGACACCCTGGTGCCGATCATCGCTGCGGCATCGGTGGATGCCGGTGTGCGGCAGCGCTGGCTGCAGCGTCTATGGGCGGCCGTGGAGAACGACGGCATGTCCTGCATCGAAGCCCTGGGTGAATTCTGGGGTGATCTGTGCGCAACGCCCGAGATCGCCGTGGCCTGGGCGGATGAATTTCTGCCGGGTCTGGAGTCGGCCTGGGGATCGCGTCAAGGCGAACGCCGGTACTACGGCGGCACGTCGACCTGTCTGGCTTGCCTGTACGCGGCAGGGCGCTACGAGCAACTTCTGGCGCTCCTCGAGAAAGCACCGTTCAAGTGGTGGCGCGACCGGCGTTGGGGTGTGAAGGCGCTGGTCGCCATGGGCAAGCGGGCCGAGGCGTTGCGCTATGCCGAGGGGTCACGTGGACTCAATGACCCTGTCTGGCAGATCGCTCAAGCGTGCGAAACGATCTTGCTGGATTCGGGCCTCGCGGAAGAGGCCTACAAGCGCTTTGCGCTCGAGGCGAATCAAGGCACCACCTATCTGGCGACGTTTCGCGCGATCGCCAAGAAGTACCCCGAAATTCCGAAGGAGACGATCCTGCGCGATCTCGTTGCCAGCACGCCAGGCAACGAGGGCAAGTGGTTTGCAGCGGCCAAGGACGCGGGGGTTTTCGAGGTGGCGGCCGAGTTGGCCAGGCACCGGTCGGCCGACCCGCGCACACTGACGCGTGCCGCCCGTGATTATGCTGAGCAGCAGCCTGGGTTCGCGCTCACCGTCGGTCTGGCGGCATTGCACTGGATGGCGCTCGGGTACGGCTACGACATCACGGGGGGCGATGTGCTCGACGCCTACATGGCGGTGTTGCAGGCTGCGCCGGCGGCAGGTGTCGCGGTCGAGCAGGTGCAAGCTCAAATCCGTGATCTGATCGCAGGGTCACATCCAGGAAGCACGCTGTTCGAGACAATGCTTGGGCAGCGTGTGGGCAAATGATTTGGGAAAATTTGGCGTCCAGATTTTGGTCTGGTCGGCCAGAAACATCATGGACAGCCCCTGGAACCGGAGATGAGACTCGACCAAGCGTTGGGCGGTCAGCGCGAAAGTCACCGTACAGATTGAGTGGCCGGTGCTCGGCGAGGCTGTGTGAAAACGCGTCGACGTCGGCTAGGATCGAGTCATCGTTGTTGGCGTCGATGGTGGCCACATGAAGCGATTCATCGAAGGCGAGGACAGGGCCCAGGTCACGCTGCTTCCCGAGTGCCTGGATGACTACATCGCCGAG
>NZ_JBTRXV010000057.1:0-27573 GCF_054608695.1 Thiomonas sp. | reverse complement strand
CAGTGGATAAGCGCCGAAAGAGAGGCGCTTCTCGACGCCGCCGTAGCGGTACTTGAAGCGCCAGCCTTTGCTACCGGCCTTGGTGATTTCGAGGTAGGGCCCACCACCATCAAACAGGCAGGTGAGTTTGCCGGCTTTGGGCTGGGCCGCGCGCGCTTGGGCGTCGGTGAGCGTGGACATCGTGGGCTGGGGGCAAGTGGACGATGGAATCCATGCTATTGCCCCCAAATCACCCCCGCAAGGTTGTCGATCGGCGTCAACCAGCGGTCACGCGTGTTGACGCAAATGCACCCTTATCCCTACGCAACACATTGATTTGGAAAAGAAAAATCCATCACGATGGATGGCTTGGGAAAATCGACGGGTCAATTCTGGCGGAAGCGGTGAGATTCGAACTCACGAACGGTTGCCCGTTGCCGGTTTTCAAGACCGGTGCAATCGACCACTCTGCCACGCTTCCGAAGGAGCGCGATTGTAGGCGAGCTCCGAGATTGGCCTGCTTCAAACTGTTGAGTCGGGGATGCGCCCCGCCTCGCGCGAGTTGCTTGCGGCTGGCGGCAGAAACAGGGTCAAGACCTCGTTGAGCAGCTCCCATCCTCTCGGGGTGGCGGCAATGCGGTCGGGTGTTTCGTGCAGCAATCCGAGTCGCACGGCTTGCTGCAGCCCGGGGTGGAGGGTGGATAAGGGCAAGCCGGTGCGCCGGGTGTACAGCTCGGGATTGAAACCCTGGCGCAGGCGCAGGGCGTTCAGCAGGAATTCGAACGGGAGTTCACGTCGTGCCACCTCGTGCTCGGCTTCCATGGCCGCGCCCGACATGGCTTGCTGCATATAGCGCTCGGGCTGGCGCCGGCGGGTTTGGCGGACGATGCGGTGGGCGAAACTCAGCTTGGAATGCGCGCCAGCGCCAAGCCCCAAGTAATCGCCAAACTCCCAGTAGTTGCGGTTGTGCCGGCTGGTGTGCCCGGGGCGCCCGTAGGCCGACACCTCGTAGCGCTCCAAACCCGCGCTCTGCGCCGCGTCGGCCACGGCCTGCTGCATATCGGCAGCCAGGTCGGCGTCCGGCAACTGCTCGGGTGGGCGCTTGGCAAACGGGGTTTGCGGCTCGAGCGTGAGTTGGTAGAGCGAGAGGTGAGGCGGCTTGTAGGCGAGCGCCTGCTGCACCTCGGCCACCGCCTGCTCCAGGCTTTGGCCGGGCAGCGCGAACATCAGGTCGATGTTGAAGGTGGGAACGACGCGGCTTGCCTCTTCGATGGCGGCCCGGGCTTGCGCGGCGTCGTGGACGCGGCCGAGGATGCGGAGTTTGGCGTCATCGAAGCTCTGCACGCCGATGGACAGGCGATTGACGCCCGCTTGAGCATAGGCGGCGAAGCGGTCGCGCTCGAAGGTGCCGGGGTTGGCTTCGAGGGTGATTTCAGCATCGGGGGCCAAGGAGACGCGAGCCCGCACCTGGGCCAGCAGGGTATCGATGGCGTCGGGCGAGAACAGGCTGGGGGTGCCACCGCCGATGAAGATGCTCGCGATGCGACGCCCCCAGATGCATGGCAGCGCGACATCCAGGTCAGCCATCAAGGCCTGCACATAGCGCTGCTCGGGAATGACCGATTCAGCCCCGCGCCATTCATGCGAGTTGAAGTCGCAGTAGGGGCATTTGCGCAGGCACCAGGGCAGGTGCACGTACAAGGCCAGCGGTGGCAGGGCCTGGAGTTGCAGGGTGCCGGCACGCATGTAGTGCGGCAGGTGCGCGGCTGCGTCCTGCAATGGCAATTCGCCGACGGGCGTTGCATCATCCACCAGCGCACGCTCGGCTTGCGGGTGAATGGGAATGACTGGGCCGCTCATGGCTGGCCGCCAGGCGCCTGCTTGGTGCCAATACGCCAAAAGGCCTGCAGCAACAGCACGAGTTGCCGTGCGGCGCGGGCACGGTGGCTGATGCTGTTCTTGTGTTCCGCCGGGATCTGGGCCAAGGTGAGGTTCACATCGGGCAGCAGGAACAAGGGGTCGTAGCCAAAGCCGCCCTCGCCTGCGGCTTCAAGCGCAATACGGCCATGCAGCCAACCATGGGCGATGAGCGGCTCGGGGTCGCTCGCATGGCGCACGGCGGCAAGCACGCAGATGAAGTGGGCGCGACGCTCGGTCACCGTGCCCAGTTCCCGCAACAGCTTGCTGTTGTTGGCTTGGTCCTGCGCGCTGCGGCTGCGTTGGCCGCTTTCAAGTTCGCCATCCACAGGAGAAAACGCCGGGCCGCCCCAAGTTTTCTCATCCCCCTCGGGGGAGCCTGATGCGAAGCGGCAGGTCTGAGGGCGATCTTCTTGCGCAAAGCGGGCGGAATGCACCCCGGGGGCACCGGCGAGCGCCTGAACGCACAGCCCGGAATCATCGGCCAGCGCTGGCAGACCGGTCTGCGCCGAGGCATGCCGGGCCTTGGCCAAGGCGTTTTCGATGAAGGTGGCGTGGGGCTCGGGGCATTCGCTGACGTTCCAGTCCGACTGCAAAGCCAGGTCCAGTTCCAGCCCCTGCAGCAACACCTGGAATTCGCGCCATTTGCCCGCGTTGCCAGTGGCCAGCACGAGGCATGGCCTGTCGCCTGCAACCACCTTCATGCCAAGCCGAGCGCCTGCCTCTGCAAGCCGATGAGGTGTTCGATACCAAGCTGCGCCGCGTCCACCAGCGTATCGAGTTGGCCGCGCTGGAAAGGCTCGCCCTCGGCCGTGCCCTGCACTTCCACCAAGCCGCCGGAGGCGGTGCAGACCACGTTCATGTCGCAATCGCAGGTGGAGTCTTCGTCATAGGCGAGGTCGAGCAGGGTTTCGCCGCCGAGCAGGCCGACGGACACGGCTGCGACCAACTCGCGCATGGGGTTGCGCTCGATCTTGCCCTGGCGCAGCAACCAGGAGCAGGCATCCCAGGCCGCCACGGCGGCGCCGGTGATGGCGGCGGTGCGGGTGCCGCCATCGGCCTGCAGGACATCGCAGTCGAGCAGGATCTGGCGCTCGCCCAAGGCACCGAAGTCGAACACGCTGCGCAGGCTGCGGCCAATCAGGCGCTGGATCTCTTCCGTGCGCCCCTGTGGACGCCCGCGCTTGACCTCGCGGTCGCTACGCGTGTGGGTGGAGCGCGGCAGCATGCTGTATTCAGCCGTGACCCAGCCCTTGCCGCTGTTGCGGCGATGTGGCGGAACGCGCTCTTCGACACTTGCCGTGCACAGCACCCGGGTGCGGCCGAACTCGACCAACACCGACCCCTCGGCATGGCAGGTGTACTGGCGGGTCAAGCGTACGGGACGCAAGGCATTGGCTGCGCGAGCATCGGAACGGGAATAGGGCATGGAGTTTATTTTTTCGCCGCGGCGCGACGGATGGCTTCGTTGATTTCGGCGATGGAACGCTCGATGGCGGCATCGTCCAATTCGTCGATTTGCATATCGGGCAGGCCCGACTGGAAGGTGGAGGCGAACACGCCGGGCCGGATGCCTTCGGTGCTCACGCCCTGCGTGGTTTCGCGCTCGGCCTCGGCTTCCCACTCCATGGCCAAGGCGGTGACGTTGTCGGACTCGGCGGCATTTTGCCGCAGCGCCAACTCGACCATCTCAGGCACGGCATCCGACAACACACGATCACTCAGCAATCGCACGATGGTGGCCTCGGGCAACTGGCTCCACAAGCCGTCGGAGCACAGCATCACCATGTCGCCCGAACGCAGGGTCTGGGGCACGCCGATTTCGACGAAGGGCAGTTGCGGCGAACCCAGGCAGGTGTAAAGCACGTTGCGATTGACCGGAGCACCTTCCACGGTGGCATCGAGCACCTTGGTCTCGCGCACGGCGCGCAACATGCGTTGCTCGGCATGGGAGTGATCGCGCGTGCGCGTGAGCAGCGCACCGTTGCGCAGGAAGTAAAGCCGTGAATCACCCACATGCGCCCACTGCGCCACGCCCGCTTGCAACACGCAAAGCACTACGGTGGTCCGCGGGTAATCGCTCAGACTGTGGGCTTTGGCGTAGCGTTGAATTTGTTCATGTGCGGCCAAAATCGCTCGGCGCAGGAAGGTGCGAACGTCGTCGAGAGCCGACTTGGCCTCGCGCTGGAACATCGCCGCGATGGTCTGCAAGGCGAGTTGCGCCGCCATGTCGCCACGGGGGTGGCCGCCCATGCCGTCCGCCAGGCCCAGCAGCACGCTGTCGTGCGTGTAGCAATAACCCATGCGGTCTTCATTGGCCATGCGAGCACCGCGTCGGCTGACCTGATAGACGGAGAATTTCATGATTTGTCGCGCCCAGCCGGTGTCCGCTCACGCCCGCCCACCACCGGGCCCATGCGGGTTGCCCCACCCATGCGCGTGACCTGCTTGGCCTTGTCCACGCGAGCCTTGGTGTCGTGCACCAGTTCGTCAATTTGCATGCGCAGTTTTTCGCTGAGCGTGAGTTGGGTATAGCGCCGCGGATTCTCGGCGCCGAGTTCTTTTTGCAGGTTGAACACGCTTTGTGGCCGTGCCAGGGGGTCCAGCGACATGCACCATTCGACAATCTCGATCAGGTTGTCCGAATAGACGCCGCGCAGCTTCGAGAGCTGCATGGGCAATCGGTCCTTCTCCAGGCGCTGCGTCGCTTCGTAAGGCGGGTAGCCGGTCATCGACGCATAGATGCAGGCGCCGACGGAATAAATATCGGTCCAGGGGCCGAAGGACGCATCCCGCTTGTACATCTCCGGGGCGGCGAAACCGGGTGTGTACATGGGCCGAAAGCGCTTGTCCTGCTGGCCCAGCACTTCACGAGCGGCGCCGAAGTCGATGAGGATGGGCTTGTCGTCGTCGGTGATGAACAGGTTGGCCGGTTTGATGTCCAGGTGCAGCATCTTGTGCTGATGCACCACGCGCAAGCCCTGAAGGATTTCGTCGTACAGCGAGCGGATGGTCGACTCGCGGAAAATCTTCTTGCGTTTGAGTTCACGCGCGGTGATGACGAACTCCTGCAGCGACGAGCCCTCCAGGTAATTCATCACCATGTAAACGGTTTCGTTCTCGCGGAAAAAATTCAGCACCCCGACGACACTGGGGTGGGAAATTTGCGCGAGCGACCGCCCTTCCTCGAAAAAACTCTTGAGGCCGAGCCGGTAAAGCGCCAGCTTCTCCGGGTGCGCAATGGGCACCATTTCGCCGGCTGCGCGCTCCACCAGGGATGCCGGCAGGTACTCCTTGATCGCCACGCGCTGGCCGTCGGACGTGAGCGCGAGATAGACCACGCCGAAGCCGCCGCTGGCGAGCTTGCGCAAGATGCGGTAGCCGCCGACTTGGATATCGGGTTCGAGTGGTGCGGGTTTGGCTTTCGACATATGGCGTGAAAACGGCAGGAATGCCCGACTGGTGAATTCCCGGCTGGCGGCCCACACTGTGGAAAAATGCGGCGTCCAAACCAGGGAGCGCCGAGTGAAATTACTTTATAGCATGACCGGTTACGCTGAAGTCAGCGTGGCTGTCGCAGGCGCACGATCTCCGCTTGCCGTTCGTCTGGAATTGCGCAGCGTGAACAGCCGGTTTCTCGATCTGATGTTCCGTTTGCCCGACGAATTGCGGGCCTGTGAAGCCTCAGTGCGCGCGCTTTTGACCCAGCAACTGCGCCGCGGCAAGGTGGAATGCCGCATCAATCTGGACGAAGCACAGTCCGCACAAGCCCTACCCGAGCTGCACCAGATCGAACCGTTGCTGCAGGCCGAAGCCGTTCTGCTCCAGCGCGCACCCCATTTGCGCGGCCTTTCCGTGGCCGATGTCTGGCGCCTGAGTGCGGCGCAACAGCAACAGCCGCATGTGGACCCCGCCATGCTGACCCAAGCGATGCAGCGCGCAGCCGAAGCGGCCCTGATCGCCCTGCAGGCAGCGCGCTCGGCCGAGGGTGAGCGTCTGCGGAGTTTTTTGCTGGACCGCTGTACCCAACTGCAGCAGTGGGCGCTGGCGGCCGAACAAGTGGCGCCGCAAGCCGTGGCCCGGCTGCAGGAGCGCTTCATGACCCGCTGGAACGAGGCGCTGCAGGCTCTGGGCGGCAGCCCTGATCCAGAGGCAGTACGAGATCGCCTGCTGCAGGAAACCACGGCATTCGCCCTTCGGGTCGACGTTGCCGAGGAAATCAGCCGTCTACAATCACATCTCGATGCCATTCGCAAGGTCCTCGACGAAGGTGGAGAAGTCGGCAAACGCCTGGACTTCCTGATCCAGGAATTGCACCGTGAAGCCAACACCCTGGGTTCAAAGTCGGCCGTGCTCGAACTCAGCGAACTGGCGGTTCACATGAAGGTTTGCATCGAGCAGATGCGCGAGCAGGTGCAAAACCTCGAATAGAGCACCGAGCACCCGGTTCCTTTTGCCACAACAACCCCCTAGCCAAGATCCCCACGCATGGACTTCCCGGGCAATTTGTTCGTCGTCGCAGCCCCCAGTGGCGCCGGAAAATCCAGCCTGGTGCAAAAACTGCTGTCGAAGGACAAGGGGATCCAGTTGTCCATTTCCTACACCACGCGCGCTCCCCGTGGCCAGGAACTGGATGGTCGGGAATACGTCTTTGTCGACCGCACTGAATTTCAGCGCCGTATCGACGCCGGGGACTTTCTCGAATGGGCCGAAGTGCATGGCAACCTCTATGGCACGTCGCGGCATTGGCTGCGGCAGCGCATGGCCCAAGGCGTGGATGTGATGCTGGAAATCGACTGGCAAGGCGCCGAGCAGGTCAAGCGCCAGTTCAGCAATGCGGTGAGCGTCTATCTGCTGCCGCCTTCGTTCGAGGAACTGGAAGCACGCTTGCAGCGGCGCGGCGAGGACGCTGCCGATGTCATTGCCCGCCGGCTGCGCGATGCGCGGCTGGAAACGCCGCACGCCAGCACCTTCGACTTTATAATTGTGAATCACGACTTTGCTCATGCGCTACGTGATTTGCAGTCCATCGTTGCCGCACAGCGCTTGCGGTACTCGGCCCAGCGCCGCGCGCATCCCGAAGTGTTCAAGGCACTCGGCATACTCTGAGCACCTCGCTCCCAACCTCACTGGAAAAACAATGGCCCGTATCACCGTTGAAGATTGCCTGGAAAAAATCCCCAATCGCTTCCAGCTCGTTCTGGCCGCGACCTACCGCGCGCGCATGCTGGCCCAGGGCCACACGCCCAAGATCGAAACCCGCGACAAGCCCGTCGTCACGGCTCTGCGCGAAATCGCTGCAGGTCAGGTCGGCATTGAAATGCTCAAGCGCGTTCCTGCCTGACCGCCGCCTCAACCTGCCGGGTGTGCGGTGCCCTTGATGAGTCCTCGTCATGCAAAGCCGCCCGCCCGCAACAAGCAGTTCGCCTGCCCCCCGTCATCGCCCAGTCGTCCGGCGTAAGGCGGTGGTGGTTCCCAATTCCACGGGGGTGGAGAGTGCAGGCGGCGCGACCGAAGGCGTTTGCGCCGACAAACCCCTGGCCGTGAGCCTGGCGGGCTTGCTGGAGAAGCTGGGAAGCTACCTGCCGGAAGCCGATCTTCAGCAAATTCGATCTGCCTACCGGTTTGCCGATGCGGCGCATCTCGGGCAATACCGCGCCAGTGGCGAACCGTACATTTCCCACCCGGTCGCCGTCGCCGAGATCTGCGCCGAATGGAAGCTCGACACCCAGGCCCTGATGGCCGCCCTGCTGCATGACACGGCGGAGGACAAGGGCATCACCCAGGGGGAGTTGATCGAGCACTTCGGCCCCACCGTGGCGGTGCTGGTGGATGGCTTGACCAAGCTGGACAAGATTCAGTTCTCCAACCGTGAGGAGAACCAGGCTGAGAGCTTTCGCAAGATGCTGCTGGCCATGGCGCGCGACATCCGCGTCATCCTGATCAAACTCGCCGACCGTCTCCACAATATGCGCACCCTCGGTGCGATGGCGCCAGACAAACGCCGACGCATTGCCACCGAGACCATGGATATCTACGCGCCGATCGCGTATCGGCTCGGGCTGAATCAGGTGTACCGGGAATTGCAAGACCTGGGCTTTCTGCACGGCCACCCCATGCGCTACGCCGTGCTCATTCAGGCGCTGAAGGTTGCGCGTGGCAACCGCCGCGATCTGGTGGACAAGATTCTGGCCGCGACCACCAAGTCGTTTGCGGACGCCGGCATCGCCGTGCAGTTGCACGGCCGGGAAAAAACGCTCTACTCCATCTACCGCAAGATGCAGCGCAAGCACAGGTCGTTCGCCCATGTGCAAGACATCTTCGGCTTTCGCGTCATTGTGTCCGACGTGCTGGACTGCTATCGCGCCCTGGGAGTGCTGCATGCGCAGTACAAGCCCATGCCGGGCAAGTTCGAGGACTTCATCGCCATTCCCAAGCTCAATGGCTACCAGTCCCTGCACACCACGCTGATCGGCCCGACCGGGGCACCGGTGGAGTTTCAAATTCGCACCGAGGCCATGCACCGGGTGGCCGAGAGCGGTGTGGCAGCGCACTGGCTGTACAAGACGGGCAATGGCGCGGAAGCCATCGCCCAGGTCAGTACCGCGGCATGGCTGCAATCGCTGCTCGACATCCAGAACGAGAACCGGGACGCGGCGGAATTCATCGAAACCGTGAAAGTGGATCTGGCACCGGATGCGGTGTATGTGTTCACGCCCAAATCGCGCATCCTGGCTCTTCCCCGTGGTGCCACGCCGGTGGATTTCTCCTATGCCGTGCATACCGACCTCGGCAACCAGACCGTGGCCGCCAAGGTCAACGGCGAACTGGTGCCGCTGCGTACCGAGTTGCACAGCGGCGATGTGGTGGAAATCGTCACCGCCCCGCACTCCCGCCCCAACCCCAACTGGTTGAGCTTTGTGCGCACCGGACGCGCGCGTTCGAAGATTCGCCATGAACTCAAGGTTTCGCAGCAGGCCGAATCGCAAGACCTGGGCAAACGGCTTCTCGGCCGCGCCATGGTCCAGGAAGGTCGGAATCTGGACGATCTGACGAGCGGGGACTGGAGCCGGCTGCTGCACTGGAGCGGCAGCAAGAGCCAGGAGGAGTTGTTCAGCGACATTGGACTGGGCAAACGCGTTGCTGAAATCGTCGCCAAGCGCGCCTGCATGCAAGGTGGCCATGGCCAAGCAAAACCGAAACATATGCCGGATCAGGCTGAAACTGCCTCGTCCCCGAATGCCGGGGAAATCGCTGCATCCCCAACACCCAACACCGCGGAAAATACCCCCCGCACGGCGCTGCAACTCGACGGCAGTGAAGGCACATCGGTGCATTACGCCGATTGCTGCCACCCCATTCCGGGCGACGCGGTGCTTGGCTATCTCGGCAAAGGCGAGGGCCTGACGGTCCACCAACAGGACTGCCCGCAGGCGCGGCGCCTGTTCCAGAAGCACCCGCGAAGCTGGATCGACCTGAGTTGGTCGCCCGCCGTCGCCGGTCTGTATCAAGTCGGCATGGCGGTCATCGTCAACAACGGCAAGGGAGTGCTGGCCAAACTGGCGGCCGCCATCAGCGAGCACGACGCCGACATCATCCATGTGACGATGGACGACGACTCGGGTCAGCCCACGATCGAACTGCGCTTCATTCTTGCCGTACGCGACCGCAAACATCTGGCCGACATTTTGCGGGCCGTGCGCACGCACAAGTTCGTGGTCAGGGCGGGGCGCGGCAAACCTCGCCAAAATGGCTAGGGCTCTGGACCTTCATCGAAGCCTGCGTGCTCAAACCCCTGGTTCTGGGTAAGTCACTTCGAGAATTTCAAGCTGCAGCAAACCTCCGGGTGTGGGCAGGCTGACGACGTCGCCCTCGCGCGACTTGAGCAGGGCGCGCGCCACTGGGGAGATCCAGCTGATGCGGCCACGCTCCAGGTCCACTTCGTCCGCACCGACGATGGTGACCGAACGCTCGACACCCTGATTTTCCGCATAGCGCACCGTGGCACCGAAAAAGATCTGGTCGTTGCCGTGCTGGCCTGATGGGTCCACCACTTCGGCCAAATCGAGACGCTTGGTCAAGAAGCGAATGCGCCGGTCGATCTCACGCAGCCGTTTTTTCCCGTAGATGTAGTCGCCATTCTCGGAGCGATCGCCGTTGGAAGCTGCCCAGGACACGATCTCGACGACTTTGGGTCGATCGCGTTCGATCAAGTCCTTGATCTCTTCGCGCAGCCGGCTGAAGCCGGCAGGGGTGATGTAATTTTTGCTCCCCGCCGGCAAGTCGGGCAAGCGCACCTCGTCATCGTCGTCCTGCTCGGGCGATGTGTCCTCGCGGGTGAAAGCCTTGTTCATCTCGTCGAACCCCAGGGATGGCCCAGGCAAAGCTGGTCCCAACAAAAAAACGCCCGTCAAGGGCGTTTCAAATCTGACGCTGCCACGCGGAATGCAGACCGGCTGGCCGGCTGCATTCCGCAGGAACTTCACTTCACGGATTCGACAGCAACAACCTTCTTCACCCCGTTATCGAAAGTCGACAGGGTGATGGTGGGCTGAGCCAGATTACCGTCAGCCATGAAATGGATGTCTTTCTTGGTCACGCCGTTGTAGTCGATCTTCTGAATGAACGGCAGGTACTTCGCTGGCTCGACCGACTTGGCCTTTTCCATGGCCGTGGCTAGCACCATGGTGGCGTCGTAGGAATACGGCGAGTAGATCTGAAAGGCACTGGCGCCGAACTCGGCGTCATAGCGCTTCTTCCAGGCATCGCCACCTGGCATTTGCGAGAGCGGTGAGCCGCCTTCGGCACAAACCGTCACGTCGGCTGCTTTGCCGGCGAGTTTGGCCAACTCAGGCGCACAGATGCCGTCGCCACCCATGAACTTGGCCTTGATGCCCAGTTGTTCCATCTGGCGCAGCATCGGGCCAGCCTGGGTGTACATGCCGCCATAGAAAATCACGTCGGGATTGGCCGCCTTGATCTTGGTCAGAATGGCGGAGAAGTCGGTGGCCTTGTCGTTGGTGTATTCACGATCCAGCACTTTCATGCCATCTTTCTGCGCCGTTTTGGCGAACACGTCCGCCACGCCCTGGCCATAAGCCGTACGGTCGTCGATCACGGCAACGGTCTTGGCCTTCATCTGGTTTTTGGCATAGTTCGCCAGGCCAGCGCCCAGGGCGTTGTCATTGGCGATGATGCGGAAGAAGGTCTTGAAGCCTTGCTCGGCAATCTTCGGATCGGTCGACGACGGGGTGATGTTGGGGATGCCGGCATTGTTGTAGATGCGCGAGGCGGGGTAGGTGCAGCCGGAATTCAGGTGGCCCACGACGCCATTGACCTTCTCGTCAACAAACTTTTGCGCCACCGAGGTGGCTTGTTTCGGATCGGCCTGATCGTCTTGCGCGTCGATTTTCCAGATCACCTTCTTGCCGCCGATCATGATGTTTTTCTTGTTCAGATCGTTGATGGCCATGCGAACACCATTGGTGTTGTCCTGCCCATAGGCGGCCTGCGGGCCGGACATCGGCGCTGCACTGCCAATGATCACGGTCACATCATCGGCCGCATAAGCGGTGCCAATAGCCAGGGACAAGCCCAAAAGGGCATATTTCAGTTTCATGAATGAGCCTCCAGAAGGATATAAAAGTTGCTGTCAGTCAGGTGATTCCCAACGGAGCGATACATTAGCTGAAACATGCTGAAATGAACAGCATGGTTTTCGACGCTGATTCAGCCTTGTTGCATTCAGGACAACGGGGCCGCATCGCCCCAATACTGGTGCCAGCCTGGGCATCTGCCACCCTCGTAGCGTTGG
Organism: Thiomonas sp.; assembly: GCF_054608695.1. Classification (NCBI taxonomy): domain Bacteria; kingdom Pseudomonadati; phylum Pseudomonadota; class Betaproteobacteria; order Burkholderiales; genus Thiomonas; species Thiomonas sp. The sequence continues at coordinate 15,863 of NZ_JBTRXV010000057.1, read as the reverse complement.
AACGCGGCATCCGGCGGCGTTTCGGGGCGTGCCTGCTGCAGGGGCCCGTGCAATGGTTGTTGCGCCGCAAGGTGTCAAGCCGTGTTACACCATTTGCCGTTGAACACGAACTTTTTACGCAAGGCGCCTGAAATTGACCTGATCACCGACCTGGGTGAGCATGCTCACCCAGGCGTCTACCCCCCCATGAAAACGTGCGGCCGCCCGAAATTTGTATTGGGATGCGGCGGCCGCACGAAGCGGCCTGGGGGCGCGCTCAGGTGCCCAATCCTTCGGCCAGAACTCGAGCCATGGTGTCCTGGGCGATGTCTTCGACCCAGGGGCGCAACTCCAGGGCGAGTTCCCGCGCCAGCGAACTCAACCTCACATCGAGCAAGGCATGGATCTGGAGTTCCAGCTCACGATTCAGGCGCTGGGCCAGATCAACCCGCAGCCACTCTTGCAGCCGGGGCAGGGCCGCGTCCAATTGCGCCTGAACAAGCTCGGCAGCGGCCTCTGCCGACAAACGGCCTTGCAACTCGCGCAAGCCTGCATCTTGCGCGAAGAGCGCGGCCGCAGGGGCCGAAGCAGGGGCTGGCTGCCAGGAGGCCTCGCCTGAGATGGCGAGCGGTGAAATGGAAGGTGCCGTGGGAGCTGCAGGCGGCATGGACGGCTGCGGGGCTGGCCCCACATCATCAGGCCAACCGTCGATGACCTCGGTCAAAACAGGCAGCCGGTCGGCCGCGGTCGGCATCATGAGGTGATCTCCAGTGTGGTGGGTTCGCACCCAGCTTGGCGGTAGGCCCGAAACCGCTGGCGCCCAGCCTGTTTCGCCTCGGCTGAGATGCCGACGATCTCGATGACGCGCGGCAGTGCCTCCCAGCCGGTCATCGCGGCCGGGGCGAGATTGACCAGGCAATCGCGCCCGCCGAACGCTGTCAGGCCGAGCGCAGCGGTCAGCACAATGGGAGTCCGTGTGGCGAGCGCATCGGTGTCGCGGCAATGCGGCAGGAAATCGAGCTGCGAAAACGTCCAAAGCCGCGCATCGAGGTCGGCCATGGATGCGGGTGCGACGCGAACCACCAGGGTCGCGCCCTTGGCCGCTGCGGTGCGCAACAAGCCGCAGGCATAAGCCAGCGGATCTGTTGCGCCAACGCGGAACTCGACAGCGCTCATGCACTCAGGCCTTCGAGGCGCTGCCGGCGCAATTCAACAGGTAGTTCACCAGCAAAGGCACGGGGCGCCCGGTCGCACCCTTGGCGGCGCCGCTTTTCCAGGCGGTGCCGGCAATGTCCAGGTGGGCCCAGCGATAGGCCTTGGTGAAGCGCTGCAAAAAACACGCGGCGGTGACGCTGCCTGCGGCCCGGCCGGCGATGTTGGCGACATCGGCGTAGTGGGTCTTGAGGCCTTCGGCGTAGTCGTCCGACAGCGGCATGCGCCAGCAACTGTCCTGCGCCTGCCGCCCGGCTTCCAGCAAGGCGTCGGCCAGGGCGTCGTCCGGGCTGAACAAGCCGCTGTTGACATGGCCCAATGCGATGATGCAGGCCCCGGTGAGGGTGGCGATGTCGACCACGCTGGCCGGCTTGAAACGCTCGGCGTAAGTCAGCGCATCGCACAGGATGAGCCGGCCTTCGGCGTCGGTATTGAGGATCTCGATCGTTTGGCCCGACATGCTGGTGACCACGTCCCCCGGCTTGATGGCGCTCCCGCTGGGCATGTTCTCGGTCGCCGGAATCAGGCCCACCAGATTGATCCGGGGCTTGATGCGGGCGATGGCCTCGAACGCGCCCAGCACCGAGGCGGCACCCGACATGTCGTACTTCATCTCATCCATCTCGGCGGCGGGTTTGATCGAAATGCCACCCGTGTCGAAGGTCACGCCCTTGCCCACCAGCACATGCGGCGCATCTTTCTTGCCGGCGCCGTCATAACGCAGCACGATGAAGCGCGGCGCTTGCTCGGAGCCCTGCGCCACGGCCAGGAAAGAGCCCATGTTCAGGCGCTCGATCTCGCCGCGGCCGAGTACCTCGACCTTGATGCCGTGCCGCTTGCCAAGGTCCTGCGCCACTCTGCCCAGGTGCGTCGGCGTGCAGTGGTTGGCCGGCAGATTGGCCAGATTGCGCGTGAGATCGACCCCCGCCTGAATGTCTTCGGCGCGCGCGAGCTGCGCCTTGAGGGATGCAGCCTGGCGCGGGTGGCGCGACAGCACATGCACTGCGTCCACTTTGTAGGCCTTGTCGGCCTCGACCTTGCGCGTGGCGGTGTAGCGGTAAGCAGCTTCGCCAAAGGCACGGGGGGCAAACTCGGCCAGGAAGGACTCGCCATCGGCGGCGAGCAGATGCACTTGCCTGGCGGCCAGCGGCTTCAAGGCCGCGGCGGCGGCCTGCAAGGCCTTGAGCCAGCCGGCACTGGATACCGGTGCGGCGCCCAGGCCCACCAGAATGAGGCGGCGCGCGGCCAGGCCGGCGGGGCGGCTGCGGATATAGGTCGTGCCCAAGGCACCGGAAAAGTCGCCATCCTGGACGGCTTCGGCGGCGAACGGGTCCACAACATCAGCCTCGACGAGGCCGCAGGACGTGCCGGGCTGGTGCAGAAAAACGATGAGCGCGTCCGTCTGCAGGCTGGACAATGATTTAAGGGGGGCTATGCTAAATTTCATGAGGGCTCCTGGCGATGTTTCATTATTCCATCGGACCCGCCCCCGCGCTCTGCCGCCCGCGCGATTTCCCGCCGCGCAACCCACGCTCCCAAGCCTGTCGCCGCCTCTGCAATGTTGTTGGACACCTCCTTGCGCCGTGAAATGGCCCGCAATTTTGGCGGCAGTTTCACCGTGCTGTTTTCGGTGGTGATCACCATCATGCTCATCCGCATTCTGGGGCAGGCCTCGGAAGGGCAAGCCAATCCGCAGGACCTTTTCCTGCTCATCGGCCTGGCCTCGCTCACTTATCTGCAATTCATTCTCGGCCTGGCCCTGTTCATCGCCGTACTGATGAGCTTCTCACGCATGCACCGCGACTCGGAAATCGTCATCTGGGCCGGAGCCGGTGTCACGCCGCTGCAGTACTTCCGCATCGTGCTGCGTTTTGCCGCACCCGTGGTGCTGGCCATTGCCGCGCTCACGCTCCTGGCCTGGCCCTGGGCCAATCAACAGAACGCAGCCCTGCGCGAGCGCTTCGAGCAGCGCTCGGATCTGTCGCGCGTCGCGCCTGGCCAGTTCCGGGAATCGTCCTCCGGGCAGCGGGTTTTTTTCATCGGCAAGGGTGCCCAGGCCAAGGGGTTGGCACGCGACATCTTCATCCGTGACCAGAGCAGCGGGCAAGACGTCATCACCCTGGCCCAGTCGGCCACGCTGCAAAACCTCGACGGCTCGCGCTACTTGATGCTCTCGAATGGCCACCGCTACAGCCACACGGCGGGCGAGGCCAACTACCAGGTCACCGGTTTTGCGCAAATGGGCATCCGGCTCTCGGCGCTCAGCACCCCCGCTCCAACGGCAGGGTTGTCGGAAGCGGCGCGTCTGGCGAACACGCCGAGCCGTGAAATTTCCACGCCCATGCTCGCCATGTCCCATCTCCCTGCCTGGTTGGGCGAGTTGTCGTGGCGCATCGGCGTACCGCTCTCATCCATCCTGCTGGTGCTCATGGCGGTGCCGCTGGCCGCCACCAACCCGCGTGCCGGGCGTGCGCTACAGCTCATCGTCGCGGTGCTGATCTATCTTGCCTATATCAACTTTCTCAATGCTGCGCAGGGCTGGATCGACCAGCGCAAACTGAGCCTGGCCTCGGCGCTGCTGCTGATTCACGGCAGTGCGGCGGCGCTGCTGTTCGTGCTGGCATTGCGCAAGGGCTTGCTGCCCTGGCGGCGCAGCCGGGGCAGCAACCTGGTTGCCGGTGGCCTGCAAGGGCCGCTGGCCCACTGAGCGTCATGATCTCGCTCAAACCCTGAACCCATGCGCACGCTGCGTCGCTACCTGTTCCTGCAAATTGCTGCCGCCAGCGGCCTCGTGCTGCTGGTGTTTCTCGGCCTGCTGTTTATCCTGGACGCGATCAACGAACTCAGCAGCAGCAACGCTTCCGCAACGTCCTTCGCGCATACCTTGCTGCTGGTGTCGCTGCAAATGCCGAGTCGTGCTTACCTAATCCTGCCGATCGCGGCCTTGACCGGAACGGTCTACGTGCTGGCCAGCCTTGCAGCCTCGAGCGAATTCACCGTCATGCGCATGTCGGGCTTGAGTCCTCTGCGCGCTTTGCAGCAGCTCTTGGGCATGGGGCTGCTGTTCTCGGTGTTGATTTTTTCCCTGGGAGAGTTCGCCGTGCCGTTGGCCGAGCGCGCGTCCGCAACCCTGCAAGCCAAGTCCGAAGGCGGGCAATTTGGCGGCACCTCGCTGAGTTCCGGTTTATGGCTACGCAACCGCCAAAGCGGACAGGACGACCAGATGATCAATATCCGCAGCGTGTCCGCCAGCGGCGAGCTCCATGACGTGCACATCTACGTGCTCGACGGCGCGACGCAACTGGTGCAAACCATCGACGCCGCCAGCGCGGTCTACCAGAACAGCGGCACCTGGTTGTTGCGTCAGGTGACCTCCATCCGTCTGCCAGGTCAGGCTGGGCAGATGATGCAGATCAAGCAGCTGGCCGATCTGCCCTGGCAGACCTCGGTCTCGCCCAGCGTGCTGAATGTTCTGCTGCTGAGCCCGGACCACATGTCCGTGGTCGATTTGTGGCGCTACGTCAACCATCTCCAGGCCAATGGTCAGGCGGTGCAGCGCGACGAAATCGCGCTGTGGCGCAAGCTGCTCTATCCCTTCAGCGCGGTGGTGATGATGTTGCTGGCGCTGCCCTTCGCTTACCTTCATGCCCGCTCCGGGCAGATCAGTTGGAAGGTGTTCGGCGGCATCATGCTGGGCATCAGCTTCATCCTGATGAACACGCTCACCTCGCGCCTGGGTCTGCTGGCCAGCTGGCCCACCTGGCTGGCCGCCGCCCTGCCCTACATGCTCTACGGCAGCGCGGCCTTGGGCTATTTCCTCTGGCGGGTTCAATACCGCTGAACCACGCCCGCACTGCTCCACAACCCGCGCGCCACAGGCCAAGCCGCCATGAATCTGCACCAGTTCCGCTTCCTGCAAGAGGCCGTACGCCGCAACTTCAACCTGAGCGAGACCGCGCGCGCGCTGTTCACCTCACAGCCCGGCGTGTCCAAAGCCATCATCGAGCTGGAAGACGAGCTGGGGGTGGAAATCTTCAGCCGCCACGGCAAGCGCATTCGCAAGCTCACGGCGCCCGGCGAGGAGGTGCTGCGCAGCGTGGAGGTGATTTTGCGCGAGGTGAACAACCTCAAGCGCATCGGCCAGAACTACGCGGCGCAGGACAGCGGCCAGCTCACCATCGCCGCCACCCACACGCAGGCGCGTTATCGCCTGCCGCAGGTCATCGCTGAATTCCGTCGGCGTTTTCCACGCGTGCAGGTGCACCTGATCCAGGGCAATCCCGACCAGGTTGCGCACGCCGTGCTGGAGGAGCGTGCCGATCTCGGCCTGGCCACCGAGAGCCTGGCCGACCATCCCGAACTCATCACCCTGCCTTGCTACGAATGGCAGCATCTGGTGGTGACGCCGCTCAACCACCCGCTCAACGATGTGGCCGAGCTGTCGCTGGCCGAGTTGGCGCGTCATCCCCTCGTCACCTACGACCCGGCCTTCACCGGGCGCCGCCGCATCGACCAGGCTTTCGCCCAGCAGGGCCTGCAACCGCAGATCGTGATGGAAGCCATCGACTCCGACGTGCTCAAGACCTATGTCGAGCTGGAGCTCGGCGTCGGGCTGATCGCCGAGATGGCCATCAGCCCCGAGCGCGACACCCTGCTGCGCTCCCGTCCCGTGGGGCATTTGTTCGGCCAGAATCTCACGCGCGTGGCCTTCAAGCGCGGCGTCTACCAGCGCGGCTTTGTCTATGTGCTGACCGAGCTGCTGTCGCAGCGCTTGTCGCGCAAACTGGTCGAGCAGGTATTGCGCGGCCAGAGCGACGAGAATTTTTCCATTTGAACTTTTCACACCCGCCCGCCATGTCCGCCCTTCTCCAGCCCAGGCCCACGTTCGGTCGCAGCCCCGCTTTACGCAGCCGTCTGCCCAGCGTGGGCACCACCATCTTCACCGTGATGTCGGCACTGGCGCAGCAGCACGGGGCCATCAACCTCGGTCAAGGCTTCCCGGACTTCGACCCCGACCCGGCTTTGCTCGACGCCGTGAACGCGGCCATGCGCGCCGGCCACAACCAGTATCCGCCCATGGCCGGCATACCCCAGCTGCGCGAGGCGCTGGCGGCGAAAATGGCCGATTTGCACGGCGCAAGCTACGACCCCGGGGAGGAGATCACCATCACCGCCGGTGCCACGCAGGCGCTGCTCACGGCCATCCTGGCGGTGGTGCATCCGGGTGACGAGGTCATCGTGCTCACCCCGGCTTACGACAGCTATGCGCCCGCCATCGAACTGGCGGGCGGCGGGCCGCGTTTCGTGGCGCTGGATGCCGCGTACCGCCCCGACTTCGACGCCATTGCCGCCGCCATCACGCCGCGCACCCGGGCGCTGCTGGTGAACTCGCCGCATAACCCCAGCGGCCGCGTCTGGACCCTGGGCGACATGCATCGCCTGCGCGACTTGCTGGCTCCAACCGACATCGTGTTGATTGCCGACGAGGTATACGAGCACATGGTGTTCGATGGCCAGCGGCACCAGAGCGTGGCCGCCGATCCGGTGCTGGCTGCGCGCAGCTTCGTGGTGTCGAGCTTCGGCAAGACCTACCACGTCACCGGCTGGAAGGTGGGCATGGTGGCGGCGCCGCGCGAGCTGATGCGCGAGTTCCGCAAGGTGCACCAGTTCAATGTGTTCACGGTCAACACGCCCATGCAGCATGCGCTGGCCCAGCACTTGCGCGCCCGGCCCGAAGCCCATCAGCAACTGCCCGCGTTCTACCAGGCCAAGCGCGACCGCTTTCGCCAGGGACTTGCCGCCACCAAATTGCGCCTGTTGCCTTGCGAAGGCACGTATTTCCAATGCGCCGACTATTCGGCACTGAGCGATAAGCCCGAGGTGGAATTTTGCGAATGGCTGACGCGTGACGTGGGCGTCGCCGCCATTCCGCTGTCGGCCTTCCACCCACAGCCGGTGGAGCGGCAGACCGTGCGGTTTTGTTTCGCCAAACGCGAGGCCACGCTCGACGCGGCGCTGGAGCGCCTGGCCAAGCTGTAGTGGCCTCGGTGTCGCTGCGGGGGTTGGGAGCTGGCGGCTGATCCGCCTCAACGCCTGGCGTGTTGGAAGGGCCTGCAGCCTGCGCCGCATCGGCGCGCGCCGGGCTTGTCGGCGCCACCTCCCTTGGCGGCACATCCGCTTGCGCCACCGCAGGGGTTTTCGGCGCCGGCAGATCATCCAGGGTGAAGTCCAGCGGCGCAAGCTCTGGCGGGCCGGAAGCTTGATTGCGGCCAGTGTCTTGTCTTGTCGTCCGCCAAAACCGCCCGCGAGGACTGACTGCGCATTGGCCGCGGTCGTTGCCGGCTGTGCAGGCCTCGGGGTTGCTGATCGCGGCGAAGATGCCGCACCGCCGGTCTGCTGCGGCAGGCGTACCCGTGACAGCCGCGTCGCCTGGCAGCACCGGTTGCCCGGGCGTGGGCGGAGCCGGTGTCGGCCTGCACCTGCACGCACCGGGTGGCCAGTTGTTCGCCAGCGTCGGCCTGCACGGGGATGCCGACGCGCAGCTGTTGCCCGAGAATGGCGTGAACCACGGGCCGGCTCAGCAACAAGGCCTGCGCCAGAGACGGCGCGAGCAGCAAGCCAGCAGTGCCGGCTTCAGCCAGGAAGGATGGGCATGTCCACGCAAAACATGGATCGGACGATGGTGCATGGACAACGACAAAGCGGATAGAAAGGTTGTCTGTGGCGCCGGTTTGGGCGCCGAACTGTGCAGGCTGTGACGCCGTATTTATCAGCCAATATCGCGTCAAGAAGGGCTGATTCGCAATGAGCCTGGGAATTTCGTGAACGATTTTGCAAAAATGCGTTTTTTTGCATGGGGTTTTGCACATGCAGCCTGATCGCGGCGCTTCAGCCTTGAAACTGCCGACCCAAACCTCTCGACACGCGCCGACCATGACCCTATTTCACGATGACACCGCCGCGACCGATGGCCGCATCTGCGTGCTCAATCTCCAGCTTGGCACAGCCAGCGCGGCGATGACGCCAGCGATGGCGCATGCCGGCATCGAGGCGCTGTCCACCACCCTGCGCGACCCGGACATCCACGTCATCGTGCTGACCGGAAGCACTCAGCAGTTCTGCCTGGGCGTGCAAGAGCCAACGCACGAGGTGCAGGCGGCGCAGGACGAACCCGCCTTCATCGACGCGCTGCACGACTGGCTGCTGGCCCTGCGTGACAGCGACAAACCCATCGTCGCGGCCGTGGAAGGCCAGGCCAGCGGCGCCGGCCTGGCGCTGGCGTTGGCTTGCGATCTGATCGTCGCCGCCCGCACCGCCCAATTCCTGCTGCCGATGGCGGGCGAAATCGCCGGCAGGCATGCGGGGGCGTTGTGGCTGGCGGCGCAGCGCCTGCCTCGCGCCGCGCTGGCCGAGTTGTGCCTGCTGGATGGCGGCTTGTCGGCCGAGCGCGCTCACGCCCTTGGCTTGGCTTGCCGCCTCACGGAGCCTGGCATGGCGCTGCACATGGCCTTGCAACTCGCCCGGCCGCTGGCCCAGCACGCGCTCATGGAACTGGGTGGCGTCGAGCAGCACATGGCGCTTGTTGAAAGCCGGCCCTTGCACGAAGTCCTGGCTGACGAACGCGGGCGCTGGTTACGCCACCGTGCCCTGGCGCCAACACCCGGGCGCCCATAGCTCCCGGCAGGCGCGACGCGCGGGCCTGCGTGGCGTCAAACAGCGTGGCGCTCGAGCCGTCCCTGCAAGATTCGCGATGCGGCGCAACAATAAGGTCATCAGCGGCCGATGGGGCTGCTGCCCGCTGACACGCCAACCCACGGCCCGCCATGATCGACCTCTATTCCTGGCCCACCCCCAACGGCCACAAAGTGCACATCCTGCTGGAAGAACTCGGCCTTTCCTACCGCGTCCACGGTGTCAACATCGGCACCGGCGGGCAGTTCAAACCCGAGTTCCTGCGCATCAGCCCCAACAACAAGATTCCGGCCCTGGTCGACCCTGACGGACCCGGCGGCGAGCCCATCACCTTGTTCGAATCGGGCGCGATGCTCATCTACCTCGCTGAAAAAACCGGGCGCTTCCTGCCTGCATCCGGCGCCGCGCGCTACACCACCTTGCAGTGGCTGATGTGGCAGATGGGCGGGCTCGGCCCCATGCTGGGCCAGGCGCATCATTTCCGCATTTACGCCCCGGAGAAAATCGACTACGCCGTCGGCCGCTACACCAATGAGGCGAAGCGCTTGTACGGCGTGATGGACGCGCGCCTGGCCAACTGCGCCTATCTGGCGGGCGACGACTACACCATCGCCGACATGGCCGCGTTTCCCTGGTGCCGCAGCGCCAATAACCAGGGCGTTGACTGGGCCGACTACCCGCATGCCGAGCGCTGGTTCGACGCCATTGCCGCCCGGCCTGCGGTGCAGCGAGGCGTGGCCGTGTTGGCCGAGCAGCGCAAGCCACTGCTCGACGATCAGGCGCGCCAGAACCTGTTCGGCGCGGCACAATACCAACGGCGCTGAACCCGCGCGAATCGAACGGCGGCGGCCCGGCGCCGGATCGCGCCGTGCATGCCCCGCAGCGCACGCAGCCGCGTGCAAACCCCAATTTGCCCTTGATCTGGAACCCTCATGAAACTCGTGCGATATGGCCCTTCGGGACGTGAACAACCCGGCCTCATCGACGCCCAAGGCCGTCTGCGCAGCCTGCGCGGGGTGGTGAACGACATCGGCCCCGAGGTCTACGGCGCGAAGGGCCAGCGCGCCCTGCGCAAACTCGATGTCGATGCCTTGCCGCGCGTGGCGGGCCAGCCCCGGCTGGGGGTGCCGTTCGTGGGCATCGGCAAGTTCATCGCCATCGGTTTGAACTACCGCGACCATGCGGCGGAAGCCAAGCAGGCCATTCCGACCGAGCCCATCGTGTTCAACAAATGGACCACCTGCATCACCGGGCCGTTCGATGCCATCGAACATCCGCCGCATTCCACGCGCATGGACTGGGAGGTCGAACTCGGCGCGGTCATCGGCCGCGAGGCCCGCTATGTCGGCGTGGCCGAGGCGCTGGGGTTCGTCGCCGGCTATTGCACCGTGCACGATGTCTCGGAGCGTCAATTCCAGTTCGAGCGCGGCAGCCAATGGGACAAGTCCAAGGGGCTGGACAGCTTCGGCCCGGTCGGCCCCTGGTTCGTCACTGCCGACGAAGTGCCCGAGCCGCAAGCCCTGGCGCTGCACCTGGACGTCAACGGCGAGCGCATGCAGAGCGGCCATACGCGCGACATGATTTTTTCCGTCGCCCAGATCGTCAGCTACCTCAGCCACTTCATGACCCTGCGCCCCGGCGACCTCATCGCCACCGGCACCCCACCCGGCGTGGGCATGGGCAAACAGCCACCGCGCTATTTGCGGCCCGGCGATGTGGTCGCGCTCGAAGTGCAGGGACTGGGCGCGCAGCGGCAGGTGGTGGTGGCGTCGAAGCACAAGGTTGCCGTCGACGCGGAGAAACTGGTCCCAAGCGCCCGCGCTTGAAACCCAAGCCACATGCAAAAGGCCCGGATGCGCATGCATCCGGGCCAGTTCAGGATGATATGCAATCCGTGGCGTCGGATGCGTTTTGTGGAATCAACCCGGCACGTCGCTGCCCGTCAATTCAGGCTCGCCGACGAGCAGTGCGGCACGCGCCTCCTCCGGCTCGGGCAGGCCGCTGATCACGGCCACGCCGATGATGATGAAGCTCAGGATCACCACCAGGCCCATGCCTTCATTGAAGGTGAAGGTGCCATTGCCGCCAATGGGGTTTGCCGGCCCCGTATAGGTGATGGCCCACATGCCGAGAAAATACGGGAACAGCCACCACGCGCTTTTCCAGTGCAACTGGCCGGCACGGCCCGCGACCGCCTGGGCGATGACATAGAGCACGAAGATCACCGCCAGGGCGCCGAACAGGAAGTTGTCGGTGCCCGCGCCGGACCAGAAGATGATGAGGTTGGCGGCAATGAAGGCCAGCGGCGCCCACAGCCAGGCACCCTTGAGGGTGAAGGGGCGCGGATGCGCGTCAAGCGGCAGAGTGCGGCGCAGTGTCAGCAGGCAAACCGGACCCACGCCATAGGCCAGCACCGCGGCCGATGAAATGAAGGTGACGATTTTTTGCCAGGATGGGAACGGCAGGAAGAACAACAGGCCGACGATCCAGGTGATCCACAAACCCACCGATGGCGCGCCTTTGGAATTGAGCTTGGCGAACCAGGGCAGCGACAGGCCGTCCTTGCCGGTGGCGTAGACCACGCGCGCCGTGGTGCCGCCGTAAACCAGGCCGGTGCCTGCAGGGGACACCACCGCGTCGATATACAGCAGCGCCGCCAGCCAGCTCAAGCCGAGAATGGTGGCCAGACCCGCGAAGGGACCGGAAGCGCCGGTGAAGGTCACCTTGGCCCAGCCGTTGGCAATGTCGGTGGGGTTCAGGGCGCCGATGAAAGCCACTTCCAGCAGAACAAAAATGATCCCGGCGATGAGCACCGAGCCGACGATGGCGATGGGCACGTCGCGCTGTGGGTTTTTCGCCTCGCCCGACAGCTCGATGGCCTGGCGAAAGCCGAGGTAGCTGAAGACGATGCCGGAGGTGGCGATGGTCGAGATCGTGCCCTGCACGCCCATGGGCGCAAAGCCCTGCGAGGTGAAGTTGCCGCTGTGGAACGACGACACCATCAGCATGATGATGGCGAGAATGGGGACGATCAGCTTCCAGATCATCATGGTGTTGCCCACCCGCAGCAGCATGCGCACACCCATGGCGTTGATCAGCACGAACACGCCCAGCAGCACGACGCTGGCGGCCATGCCCTCGGGGGTGAGCAACTGGGTCTTGGCGTCGACGAAACCGGGCAGGTAGTTGTTGGCGTAAGTCACCACCGCCAGCACCTCGGCCGGCGCCACGGTCACGTAGCCGAGAAACACCACCCAACTCATCACCGCCGCCGTGAGGCTGCCGTGGCTGAGCTTGGGGAAGGTGATGACCGCGCCCATGCCCGGAAAGGCGCTGGTGAGTTCGGCGTTGACGAAGGCGAGCAACAAAATGGCAACGCCACCGATGGCCCAGGACAAGATGCTCGATGGCCCCGCCTGCTGTGCGGCCGTCATCGGCGCGAACAACCAGCCCGAGCCGATGATGGCGGTCAGACTGGCGAACAGCAGGCTCCAGATGCCCGCCTCCTTGTGAATCTTGCTGTGTTGGGTCTTGGGCGGGGTTGCCGCGCCGAGTGGAACACTGGCCATGGTGATCTCCGTTTGAGTGCGCCCCCAAGGGCGTGGCTTTCCGACGCCCCACCCCCCCCCGAGGGGGTCAAGAAATCTGGGGAACGACCCCGCGTTTTCTTGAGGGGATGGCTCGCAGTCGTCGCGAACTTCATTGATGTCTGACATTTGTATTCCAATTGGCCGCTTTTGCCCGTGAGCAAACGTAAGACGCGAAGCGAGATACAACATGCGCCGCTCCGTTGCGCGCATTCAGCGCAGCGCACAAACCCCGCACCGGCCGAGCCGAAGCCTGGCCCTTGCTAGGCTTGCGGCATGAACGCACGCCACGACTCGCCATCCAGCCCCGGATCCTTGCTGCAGCACATCTGGGGCTACCCGGCGTTTCGCGGCCAGCAGCGCGAGGTCATCGACCATGTGCTCGGCGGCCACGATGCACTGGTGCTCATGCCCACGGGCGGCGGCAAGTCGCTGTGCTTCCAGATTCCGGCGCTGCTGCGCGAGGGCTTGGGCGTCGTCGTCTCGCCGCTGATCGCGCTGATGCAGGACCAGGTCGCCGCGCTGCGCGAACTGGGTATTCGCGCCGCCTTCCTCAACTCCACGCTCGACGCGCAAACCGCGCGCGAGGTGCAGCAGCAGGCGCGGCGCGGCGAGCTGGACTTGCTCTACATGGCGCCGGAGCGGCTGCTGAGCGAATCCGGCTTGTCACTGCTCGATGGCTGCCGCATCGCCCTGTTCGCCATCGACGAGGCGCATTGCGTGTCGCAATGGGGACACGACTTTCGCCCCGAATACGGCCAGCTGGCGATACTGCGCGAGCGCTGGCCGCAGGTGCCGCGCGTGGCGCTCACGGCAACCGCCGACGTGCCCACGCGACAGGAAATCGCCGACAAGCTGCTGCGGGACGGCCGCGCCTTTGTCGCCAGCTTCGACCGCCCCAACATCCGCTACCGCGTGGTGGAAAAGCGCGACGGCCGCGCGCAACTGCTGCAGTTCATCCGCGGCGAGCACGCGGGCGACTGCGGCGTGGTCTATTGCCTGTCGCGCAACACGGTGGAGGAAGTGGCGGCCATGCTGGCCGGCCACGGCATCAAGGCCCTGCCCTATCACGCCGGGCTGCCGGCCGCGACGCGCAGCGCGCACCTGCGCCGCTTCCTCGACGAAGACGGCATCGTGATGGTGGCCACGATCGCCTTCGGCATGGGCATCGACAAGCCCGACGTGCGCTTCGTCGCCCATCTGGACATGCCCAAGTCCATCGAAGGCTATTTCCAGGAAACCGGCCGCGCCGGGCGCGACGGCCTGCCGGCGCAGGCGTGGATGGCCTATGGCCTGTCCGACGTGGTGCAGCAGCGCCGCCTGATCGAACTCTCGGACGCGGACGACGCCTACAAGCGCCTGTCCACCAGCAAACTCGACGCCATGCTCGCCCTGGCCGAAGCCGCGGACTGCCGCCGCGTGCGCCTGCTGGCCTATTTCGACGAAGGCAGTGGCCCATGCGGCAATTGCGACAACTGCCTCAACCCGCCCGAACTGGTCGACGCCACCGAATCCGCACAGAAGCTGCTGTCGTGCATCTACCGCTGCCGCCAGACCAGCGGCACCAGCTTCGCCGCCACGCACATCATCGACGTGCTGCGCGGCAAGCGCAGCGAGAAGGTGGAGCGTTTCAACCACCAGGTCCTGTCCACCTTCGGCATCGGCGCGGATCTGAGCGAGCAGGACTGGCGCCAGTTGCTGCGCCAGCTCGCCGCCCAGCATCTTCTGGAGGTGGACGCCGCGCATTTCAACGTGCTCCGCCTGACCGACGCCAGCCGCGATGTGCTGCGCGGCGCGCGGCGCATCCACCTCAAACGTCAGGAGCCCGGAGCCGAGCGCAAGCGCCGGCCCGCCCCGGCCACGGGCACGGTGGGGCAGGCCCTTTCCGCCGAAGACTTCGCCCTGTTCGAGGCCCTGCGCGCCTGGCGCAGCGGTGTGGCCAAGGAACATGGCGTTCCCGCCTACGTGGTGTTTCCCGACACCGCGCTGCAGGCCATCGCCCTGGCCCGCCCGCGCAGCCTGGAGCAACTGCGTGGCATCTCGGGAGTGGGCGACAAGAAGCGCGACAGCTACGGCGCGGCGCTACTCGCACTCATCGCGCAGGCGTCTGCGCACTCTTGACCGGCCCGCCGCTGCGCGTTTTCCAAAGCGAAAACAGCGCGCCCGCAGCGAGCAAACCGAATGTCACCGCCAGGCTCAGCGCCGAAGGCACCTTGCCCCACAACTCACCGGCGACGATCTTGCCGCCGATGAAAACCAGCACCAACGCCAGCGCGTATTTAAGGTAAGCAAAGCGGTGCAGGATGGCGGCTAGCGCGAAATACAGCGCGCGCAGGCCAAGGATGGCAAAGATATTGCTCGTATAGACCACGAACGGGTCGGTGGTGACGGCGAACACCGCCGGCACGCTGTCCACTGCAAACACCAGATCGGCCAGTTCCACCGTCACCAGCGCGAGCAAAAGCGGTGTGGCGTGCGGCTTGAGCCGTCCCGCCGCATCGGGCAGCCGCACCCAGAATCGCTCGCCGTGCAGCGTCGGAGCGATCGGCAGCCAGCGCCGCATCAGCGCCAACAGGGGGTTGCGCATGGGGTCAGGGACGTGATCGGCCACCCAGAGCATGCGCAGCCCAGTGTAGACCAGGAAGGCGGCAAACAGGTAGAGCACCCAGTGGAACTGCGTCACCAACGCCGCGCCCGCGCCAATGAGAATGGCGCGCAACACGAGCACGCCCAGAATGCCCCAGAGCAACACCCGGTGCTGCAAGCCGCGAGGAATGGCGAAGGCGGCGAACACCAGCGAGATGACGAACACGTTGTCGAGCGACAGGCTCTTTTCCACCGCGTAGGCGGTGAAATAATCCATTCCGGCCTGCGCGCCTTCGAGCCACCACAGCCAGGCGCCGAACGCCACGGCCACGGCGATGTAGCCGGCAGACAGCCACAGGCTCTCGGTCACGCTGATGTCGCCGCCGTCGCGGTGCAACACACCCAGGTCGAAAGCCAGCAGGCTGATGACAATGCCGCCGAAGGCCAGCCACAGCCAGACGGCATGGCCGAGAAAGGAGGTGGTGAGCAGGTCCATGAAAGTTGTCGCCAAGGCCAGAAATCGATGAAAAAACGGAGGCTCACGCCCCCGCAAATGACCGCTGGAAGGAGCGCGGGTCAATCAAAATCGAACAGCTCTGACCACATGGATTTGCGTTTGCGTCTCGGGTCAACATAGCGTGCATCATGCCCGTGATGACCGAAATCGCTGTCCGCGAAATCGGGCTGGCGCCGTTGACCGGCACGATCGGGACCAAGCGGTGCCGAGGTCTGCGCAGCAGCCATCCGCTGCGGCAAAGAACCTTGTTCGATCGCAGCACGCTCGAGTATTTTGTCGAGTTCCCCGCG
>NZ_JBTRXV010000056.1:0-27844 GCF_054608695.1 Thiomonas sp. | reverse complement strand
ACGGTGATCGAAGGCGTGGAAACCCAGGCCCATCTCGACCTGCTGTGGCAAAGCTCGGCCGACGGCCTGCAGGGCTTCGCCATCTCGCCCCCCATGTGGCCCGAGGACATCCCCGCCTTCGTCGCCAGCTTCCGCATGCCGCCGCGCATCGCCCGGGACGGCCCTGCGTTTCAACAACGGCTCTGCTGAGCTTCATTCGTAGCGCAAAGCCTCGGCCGGCTGCACTTTCGAGGCGCGCCAGCTCGGGTAGATGGTCGCCAGCAGCGCCAGCACCAGCGCCACCACGGTGATGGTGATGATGTCCGAGGCTCTCGGGTCGCTCGGCATCTTGTGGATCAGATACACGCTGCGCGGCAGGAACTGGGTGTGGAACACCCATTCCAGGAAGCCGACGATGGGGTCGATGTTGAAGGCGATGAGGCAGCCCAGCAGCACGCCCGAGAACACGCCGATCACCCCGGTGATCGCCCCCTGCACGACGAAGATGCCCATGATGGAGCCGGGGCTGGCGCCCTGGGTGCGCAGGATGGCGATGTCCGACTGCTTGTCCGTCACCGTCATCACCAGCGTGGACACCAGGTTGAACGCCGCCACCGCCACGATCATCGCCAGGATGATGAACATCATGCGCTTCTCGATGACGACGGCCTCGAACCAGGTGCGGTTCTGCTCGGTCCAGGGCTGCGCCACCAGGTTGGCCGGCAGCGCGGCTTGCAACTGCTGCGCCACGGCCGGCGCGTCGTCGATCGACTTGGTCTGCACCCGCAGGCCGGTGGGGCCGCCGGAGAGGAAAATTTTCCCGGCGTCGTCCAGGTTCAGCAGCGCAAGCGTGCTGTCGTACTCGTAGTGCCCCACGTTGAACAGCCCCACCACCCGCAGGGTGCGCAGGCGCGGAATCATGCCCGCGGGCGTGAGGCTGCCGCTGGGCACCACCATGGTCACCTGGTCGCCGATGCCCACCCCCAGGCGCTGCGCCAGCTCGTTGCCCAGCACCACGGTGAAGCTGCCGGGCTTGAGCGCCGAGAGCGAGCCGGCCACCATGTGCGAGGCAATGGCCGACACCTTGCTCTCCTCTTGCGGCTCGATGCCCCAGGCCAGCACGCCGAACAAGGTGTTGCCCTGCGCCAGCAGCGCCTGGCCCGAAACGAAGGGCGCCACGCCGGTGACGGCCGGGTTGCGCTGCACGATGTTCGCCACGCCGCGCCAGTCGGTCAGCGGCCCGCCATCCACGCTGAACACCTGGATATGCGGAATGACGTTGAGCATGCGGTCGCGCACGTCTTTCTGGAAGCCGTTCATCACCGAAATCACCACGATCAACGCCGCCACGCCCAGGGCGATGCCCGCCACCGAGATGAAGGAGATGAAGGAGATGAAGCCATTGCGCCGCGTGCGCCGCCCGGCGCGGGTGTAGCGCCAGCCGATGAGCAGTTCGTAAGGCAACAAAGACAGTTTGGGGGAATGGGGGGACGTGGCCATGGGGGCGCAGTGTACGGGCGTGGTTGGGCGGTGGTCGGCAGGGCGGTCGGCCGGACCGTCGGAACAAGGCGGGCCGGAATGCGCGGCAAGCCGGGAGGAAGACGCCGGGTGCAGCAGCCCGATTTTGCGGCGGATTTTTCGCCGCATTGCAAGCGCAGGGAATTGCACTGGCGGCCTAAGCTTCAAGGTTCACCGAGCATGCGCAGGCAGTTTGCATGCCGCATGTGTCCGCTTACATCTTGTTCGCACCCGGCTTGCCGCCTGCTCGAACCCCACCCACCCACTTGGAGGCCACATCCCATGACCCATTCCACACCCCCCATGCTGTATCGCCGGCTCGGCCGCAGCGGGCTGCAGGTCAGCCTGTTCTCGCTCGGCTCCTGGGTCACGTTCCACAACCAGGTGGACGCCTCCGGCGTGCGCGAGATGATGGCCGCGGCGCGCGACGCCGGGGTCAACTTCTTCGACAACGCCGAGGTCTACGCCAACGGCCAGAGCGAAACCCTGATGGGCGAGGCGCTGGCCCGGCTCCAATGGAACCGGCTCGACTACGTCGTCTCCAGCAAGTTCTTCTGGGGCCTGGACCGTGGCAGCGCCGACAAACCCCGCATCAACGGCCGCGACACCCTCAACCGCAAGTACCTGCTGCAGGCGGTGGATGGCAGCTTGAAGCGCATGAAGCTCGACTGCATCGACCTCATCTACTGCCACCGCGCCGACCCGCACACCCCGGTGGACGAAACCGTCTGGGCCATGCACAACGTCATCGAGCAAGGCAAGGCGCTCTACTGGGGCACCAGCGAATGGACCGCCGACGAAATTCGCACCGCCTGGGACGTGGCCGAGCGCCACCACCTGCACAAGCCGGTGATGGAGCAGCCGCAATACCACCTGTTCCACCGCAAGCGCGTGGAGCAGGAGTACGCCCGGCTGTACGAAGACATGGGCCTCGGCCTCACCACCTGGAGCCCGCTGGCCTCCGGCCTGCTCACCGGCAAATACCGCCAGGGCGTGCCCGCCGGCAGCCGTGGCGCGATGGAAAGCGTGGGCTTCCTGCGCGAGGGGCTGCTGGACGCCCGCAAGAACGCCGCCGTGGGCGAGCTCGAAGCGGTTGCCAAGGAACTCGGCTGCAGCGTGGCGCAACTGGCGCTGGCCTGGGTGGCGCACAACCCGCGCGTCAGCAGCGTCATCCTCGGCGCCTCCAAACTGGCCCAACTGCACGAAAACCTCGGCGCCCTGGCCGTGCTGCCCAAGCTCACGACCGAGGTGCTGGACAGGATGGATGCGGTGACGGCGGGGCTGGCGGAGTAGCGCCAGGGGTAAGACCGGGCGCTGCTGACCCTGCGTCAGTTGCGCGGCCTTCCTTCGCTTGCGAGATGATGGCGTGGATGCGGGCCATGACCTCATCGTGCGGTGCGCTGGGGCGCGGGTCATCCAGGCTCGGTTGCGCCTTGGCCTGGAGCCAGGCCGTGTAGCGGGCTTCCTGCTCCGGAGTTTCGAACTCCGAGACGATGGGGGAGCGGCTGGTGTTCATGGCAGACGGGCGAAAGGTGCGACAGGCGTTCCGTACAACGCGCGATCGGACGCAAGCGCCTCAGACGACCGTGATCTCGATATGCCGCCCGAGCACATTCGCCGCAGCCTCGATCTGATCCAGTTTGGAGGCATGGCGCAAGTCAAACAAGCGATCAACCTGTGGCATGTGCCAGCCCAGACGACGGGCGAGTTCCGATTTCTTGATGCCCTGCTCAGTCATCGCTTGATACACACCCAGCTTCGCGCATTCCAGCGCCGAGGGGCGCACGGTTTTTTGTCCCGGCGCGGGTTGGCTGACTGCGGGCAACGCTATGCGGGCATCCACATAGAACGACAGGGCGGTTTCGAGGGCATCCACAGCTTGAAGCAAGGCTTCGTCCTCATCCATGCCGAAGGTGATGGCTTCGGGCACATCGGCGAACGTCGCCATGACGGCGCCGTCATCGGGGGTCAGGGTCGCGGGATAGTCAAACATAGGGTTCCTTATTTCAAAGGAAGCTGGCGCTTAATGACGGCCTCAATCCCCTTGCCGAGTTCCATGGTGCCGTGCATCGGCAACGCGGATTGCTTGGCCATTCAGGAAGACTTTCAAGTGCGAACCCTTGCCGGGCTGAAAGGTCGCGCCTTGCTGTTCCAGCCACTTGGCGACAAACCCCGTTGCCGGTGCGCTCACCGCGCCGCTGCCCGCATCGCCTGCACGATGCGCAGGGTTTCCAGGCTCACGGTGGTCACACGCGCGCCAGCAGGTCGATGACTTGCTCCTTGTGGTCGGCTAGCGAATATTGAGATTTCCAGAATGGGCGACAGACGCAAAGCGGCGCACAAAGCTCCCCCCTCCCAACCTCCCCCACGCGGTGGGGGAGGAGGCGCCCCCTCCCCATGCATGGGGAGGGTTGGGGTGGGGAGGGGTTCGGACTGTCACGAATTTGGGAAACATCAATAGGTGTCGAACTGGGCGCGGATGGTGGGGTCTTTGGGCTTTTTTTCCTTGTGCTGGTCGAGCACCCAGTCCAGCGCGCTGCGGTTGCCTAACTTTTGTAGTCCCAGGCCTGGGCGGGTATGCCGCGCGGGGTGGTTTCGGTGTCGAGGGTGATGCTGCCGGTGTCGCCGCCCGATTGCGGCTCGGCGCGCCTTTTCCTCTGCCTCCGCTGCGCTCCTCCCTCTCCCGCTGGCGGGAGAGGGTTGGGGTGAGGGCGGGTTGGCCTTGTAGTGGGTGTTGAACTGATCGAGCGCCCAGTCGGTGATGTTGTCGTGGCGGTTGCCTGCTGCGTCATACCGAACACAGGCTGGGTGGCCTTGGTCGCGGTCTTGAGCGGGTATTCGGCGAGGAACACCGGCCCCTGCTGCCGCCCCCAGGCCTTGAGCAGGTCTTTGAACGCCTCGCGCACGATGGCCTCGCGCTGGCTGCCACTGGCCTTCTTGTGATGAGGTCGAGCTGCTTGAGGTAGTCGTTGATGAGGATCTGGCTCATGGGGCGGGGCAGTTGACTCCTCCCGCACGGGGTGGGGGAGGCCGGGAGGGGGAGCGGTGGGTCAGGCCGCAAGCGTAACCGCGCTGCTCGCCGTGGCCCGGTGGCGCGGCGATAATCGGCCCATCATCGTCAGATTCCGCGCGGAGACATTCATGGCCCTGCCACAGTCCAGGCTCACCCTCGACGCCTACCTCGCCTGGGAAGACGCACAACCTGAGCGCCACGAGTTCTACCGTGGCGAGGTGTTCGCCATGGTGGGCGCGCGCCGGGTGCATGGCCTGGTGACACTCAATGTGGCAGCCGCGCTGAAATCTCACTTCAAGGGTGGGCCCTGCGTGGCATTCGTCGAAAGCATGAAGTTGCAAGTGGCCGACGATGCGGTGTTCTACCCGGATGTGTTCGTCACCTGCCATCCCGAAGATCTGCGCACCGACATGGTGTTCCGCCATCCCGTGCTGATCGTGGAAGTGCTGTCCGACAGTACCCAGGCCTATGACCGCGGCCTGAAGTTCGCCGCCTACCGCCGCTTGGCCGATCTGCGCGAGTACGTGCTGATCGACCCCGACAATCGCAGCGTGGAGGTCTACCGGCGCAATGCCCAAGGCCTGTTCGAACTGCACGACCAGACCGGCGCGGCGACACTCGAACTCGCCAGCGTGCAGGCCAGCCTGCCGATGGCCGAGGTGTTCGAGGGGCTGGCGGCGCCTGACTGAAATGCGGGGCGGAGAGCCACCCGTCTTGATGCACGGCTCAAACCCGCCTCAAACCCCTGTGCGCCGAAACACCTTGTCGGCGCGGGCCTGGTCGGTGGGGCGGATGACGATCTGGTCGATGTTCACATGCGCCGGGCGGGTGGCGGCCCAGACCACGGCGTCTGCCACGTCGCCGGCCGACAAGGGGCGGGTGTCGGCGTAGACCTTGGCGGCGCGGGCGGCGTCGCCGTCGAAGCGCACCAGCGAGAAGTCGGTTTCCACCAGGCCGGGGTCGATCTCGGTGACGCGCATCGGCTGGCCCAGCCATTCCAGCCGCAGGGTGTCGCTGATGGCGCGCACCGCGTGCTTGGCCGCGGTGTAGCCGGCGCCGCCGACGTAGGTCTCGAACCCGGCGACGGAGCCGATGTTGATGACATGGCCGTCGCCGCTGGCCTGCAGCCGGCCATGCAGGGCGCGGGTCATGCGCGCCAGGCCCAGCACATTGCTCTGGAACATGGCCAGCCACTGGTCTTCGTCGAACTCGGCCACCGGCCCCAGGCCGATGGCGCCACCGGCGTTGTTCACCAGCACATGCACCTGGCTCGGCAGCGCGGCGGCGAAGGCCTGCACGCTGCCCTTGTCGGTCACGTCCAGCGGCAGGGCGTGGCCTTGGATGTCGGCGGCAATGGCGCGCAGCCGGTCGAGCCGGCGGGCGCCGAGATAGACGGTGTAACCGGCGGCGGCAAGCGCGCGGGCGGTGGCTTCACCGATGCCCGAAGAGGAACCCGTGACGATGGCGATTTTGGTGGTGGTCATGGTTTGAGCGGGGATGTTGTGAGGAGATGCGGGGATGCGGCGGCGAAACGCGCTCATGGCGGCCCGCTGCAACGGCGTGACGGCTGCGAGAAAGGCGCGATGCAGCCGCGGACCCACGCCATGCTATTGAGATTTGCCGCTGGGCGCGGCCGTCCCGGCCGAGTCCCGACCCGTCCCAGGGGCGAAAAGCGCCGCCGGGCGAGCGATGGTGACGTACCGACGCCGGCTTCAGGGCTGGGTCACGGGGGATAATTCGGCATGCACACCATCCTGATCGACACCGCGCCAGTCGCCGGTGCTCCCTGGCAGCAGGCTCTGGCCGCCACCCCCATGCCCCGCCTCAGCCGCTGCTTGCGGCTGGCGGAAGTGAGCTTGCAAGAAGCCTTGCACGAAGACGCCGAAGCCGCCTGGCTGTCCCCCGCCGAGCGCTGGCTGCTGGCCGCGCTGGGCCAGCCTGGCGCCGTGGCGCACCCAGCCCCGGACGCAGCCACCGCATCCAACGCCGCACCCAATGTCGAACAGCCTGCGCAGGCGGCGGCACAGCCACACGCTGCGGTGGTCTTGTCCGAGCAGGCGCCCTGGGGTGCCTTGGCGGCGCTGGCGGCGGGGCAGGCGCTGCGTGGTTTGCCGTGGGGCCTGGCCTTGCCTGCCCACCTGAAACTGGGGCGCGAGAGCCTGAGCCTGGCCAACCCCGCCGCGCTGCAGCTCACGGTGGACGAGGCCCAGGCCTTGCTCGACGCCGTGCGGCCGCTGCTGAGCGACGCGGGTTGGCATGTCGATGCCGGCAACCCGAGCCGCTGGCTGGTGGCCCACCCCAGCCTGGCCGAGGTGGTGACGGCCGATCCCGCCCGCGCCATTGCCCGCAACGTGGCGGCGTGGATGCCGGCCGGCACCCCGGCGCGGCCCTGGCGCCAGTTGCTCACCGAAATGCAGATGGTGTGGCAATACCACCCGGTGAACGAGGCGCGCATGCGCGCCGGCCGGCCCGAGGCCAACACCCTCTGGCTGCATGGCTGTGGCGCGCTGCCGGCCGACCTGCGCAACCCTTTCGTGATGCAGCACCAGGCTGCCCAGAGCGTCACGGCCTGGTGGCCGGCGGCGCATGCCGGCCTGCCCAAGCTGCCCGCCAGCCGGCATCCCCACCCGCTGCAAGTGCTGCAGCCACAGGCCACGCGCGAGACGGATGCCGAGGCGCTGGGCGCGGCCGTCGCGGCGCTCGACCAGGCGGCCGCCGAGGCCATCGACCAGGCGCTGCGCGACCACGCCAGCGCCCAGGTGGTGCTGGCTGGCGACCGGCGCTGGATCGGGTTCGAGCTGCACAAGGCGCGCCGCTGGCAGTTCTGGCGCCGGGCCGACGCGCATGTGCTGCTGGGCCTGGTGTAGAGGTTGGCCGCAGGTATGAAATTCATGGCACGTGACGCGCCGCCGCGCGTCGTTCACACCCTGCAGAACGCCGGCATTCACCCCCTGCTGGCGCAGTTGCTGGCGGCGCGCGGGGTGCACGACCCGGCCGAGGTGGAGCCCGACATGTCGGCGCTGCTGCCGCCCAAGCTCTTGCTGGGCGCCGAGCAGGCGGCGCGCGTGCTGGCCGACGCCATTGCGCGCGGCGAGCGCCTGTGCATCGTCGCCGACTACGACTGCGACGGTGCCACCGCCTGCGCCGTGGGCCTGCGGGGCTTGAGCATGCTGGGCGCGCGGGTGGGCTATGTGGTGCCCAACCGCTTCACCACCGGCTACGGCCTGTCGCCCGCGGTGGCCGATCTGGTGGCGCAGCAGCCGTGCGGGAAGCCCGACTGGATCGTCACCGTGGACAACGGCATCGCCAGTGTGGAGGGCGTGGCGCGTGCCCTGCAACTCGGCATGCGGGTGCTTGTCACCGACCACCACCTGCCCGGCGAGCGCCTGCCGGATGCGGCCGTGATCGTCAACCCCAACCAGCCGGGCTGCACCTTTCCGAGCAAGAACCTGGCCGGCGTGGGCGTGATGTTTTACGTGCTGCTGGCGCTGCGCGCCGAGCTGCGCACACGCGGCGTGTTCACGGCCGCCACCCAGCCCCGGCTGGACGGGCTGCTCGACCTGGTGGCGCTGGGCACGGTGGCCGACGTGGTGAAGCTCGACGCCAACAACCGCCTGCTGGTGGCGCATGGCCTCAAGCGCATGCGCGAGGGCCGCATGCAGCCCGGCGTGCGCGCGCTGTTCGCCGCCGCCGCGCGCGAGCCGGCGCAGGCCAGCAGCTTCGACCTGGGCTTCGCCCTCGGCCCCCGCATCAACGCGGCGGGACGGCTGGCCGACATGACCGTGGGCATCGAATGCCTGATCACCGACGATGGCGAGCGCGCCATGCAACTGGCGCAGACGCTCGACACCATCAACCGCGAGCGGCGCGGCATCGAAGCCGGCATGCGCGAGCAGGCGCAGGAAGCCTTGGCGCGGCTGCAGGGTCAGGGCGACGCGGCTGCGAACGCCTCCATCAGCCTGTTCTCGCCGGACTGGCACGAGGGCGTGGTGGGCATCGTCGCCGGGCGGCTGAAAGAATTGCACCACCGCCCCACCTTCGTCTTCGCGCCGGGCGCGGACGGCCAGTTGCGCGGCTCGGGCCGCTCCATCCCCGGCTTTCATCTGCGCGACGCGCTCGACCTCGTGTCCAAACGCGAACCCGGGCTGCTGGTGCGTTTCGGCGGGCACGCCGCCGCCTCGGGCTGCACCATTGCCGCCGATGGCTTCGCCCGCTTCGCCGCCGCTTTCGAAGCCGTCGCCAGCGCGTGGCTTTCACCCGCGCTGCTGGCGCGCAAGCTGGAGGTGGACGGGGAACTGGGCGCCGAGTGGTTCACCCCGGACGTGGCGCAATTGCTGCAGGCCCAGGTGTGGGGCCAGGGCTTCGCCGCGCCGGTGTTCGCCAGCCGGGTGGAGGTGCTGCAGCAAGGACAGCTTGGCGAGCGCCACATGAAGGCCCGCGTGCGCCTGCTCGACGCCCCGGCCGGAGCCAGCGCCACGCGCGAACTCATCGCCTGGAACCGCAGCGATTTCCTTCCCGCCCAGGCCCGCGTCGCCTGGCGCCTGGACACCAACACCTGGCAGGGCCGCACCCAGACCCGCATGGTGCTGGAGGCGGTGGAGGATGCGGATTGAATTTGTCTTTCAGCAGCATGGGTTCCCGATCAAGACATCGGTATAGCGGTGTTTGCCGGTATGCTCTGAAGCCATGCAAAAAACCGAATCTGACGCCGATCTGACGGACGAAGGCAGGAGATCCACATCGCAGGCGGAGGCGACGTTGGAAGCGCTTGCCCACGCCAATGTGGCGACGGAACTGGACTTGCTGCTGTTGTCGGTCGACCAGGAGTCGGTTCTTTATCCCGAACTGCTGGAATTTTTGTTGCACCGTGCTGGGCTGGACGCCGTGTGGCTCGGGCATCGCGGACCCGATGGCGAACTGGTTTTCGACGCGGTTGACGGCGTCGGCATGGCGGCCTACCTGGCTGGTGTTGCCATCGGTTTCGATAGCGAGGTGCATGAGCAAGGGCCTACGGCTCTGGCATGGACGACCGGCATGCCGCAAATCGTGACCGAGTGGGCGACCGACCCGCGCACCGCGGCATGGCGCGACGCTGGCGAGCAGGCCGGCTGGCGTGGAGGCGCGATCTTGCCGATGCAGGGCATAGACGGCCGGCGCGATCTGCTGGCGATGTACAGCCGCAAACTTGGTTTTTTCGAGCAAGTCCACAATCAGCGCCTGGTCTGGCATCTGCACGCCGTGCTGGGGCTGAAACTCGGGCGCATGCGCCTGATGCGCCAGTTGCGCGAGCAGGGGCAGTCGCTGCAAATGCTCAAGGCCGCGATCGAGGCCAGCGAAGCCGGCATGTGCGTGGCCGACGCCCAAGCGCCCGACTATCCGCTGGTGTATGTGAATCCGGCCTTCGAGCGCATCACCGGCTACACCGCGGCGCAGGCGCTGGGACGCAACTGCCGGTTTCTGCAAGGAGGCGAGCGCGATCAGCCGGCCTTGGCGGAAGTGCGCGCGGCGCTGCGCGAGGGCCGCAGTTGCAGCGTGGAGTTGCGCAACGTCCGGGCCGATGGCGGCGTGTTCTGGAATGAGATGAGCCTGGCCCCGGTGCGCGGCGAAGCCGGAACGATCACCCATGTCGTCGGCCTGATGAACGACGTGAGCGCCCGCCACGCGCTGGAAGCCGAGAACGCGAGCACGCAGGGCCTGTACCGTGCCTTGCTGGCCGAGGAAGAACTGGTGCTGAGCGCAACCGATCTGTCCGAAATGTTGCAGCAGGCTTGCGAGCGCCTGAGCGCAAGCGACCTGTTCAGCGCGGCTCTGGTGGGCCGCGCCGGGCCGCAAGGCGATATCGACCTGCTGGCCCAGGCCGGGCGGACCCAGATCAGCGAGACCTGGTACCGCCCCAAGGTGGAGGGCGAACAGGCAGGCCAGAGCCTGGCGGCGCGGGTCTGGAACAGCAAGCGCCTGCAGTTCAGCAACGACTACCTGAATGATTCCGCCTTCACGATGTACCGCGAGGAGATGCGCGAGGCCGGGGTACGCTCGGTGGCCATCTCCCCGATCCTGCGCGGCGGGCATCGCTGGGCCCTGCTCGGCGTCGTGTCCGATCGGGTTGGCGTGTTCACCCCGCAGGTGGTGGAGTTGCTGGAGCGGGTGGCCGTGCTCGTCGGCCACGGGCTCGACGCCTTCGACCTGCGCCGCCGGCTGCAGCAGGAGCACCGGCATATCTCCTGGCTGGCGGAGCACGATCCGCTCACTGGCCTGCTCAACCGCCGCGGCCTGCGCCTGCGGCTGGAGGAGGCGCTGTCGCAGGTGGACGTGCAGGGCGGATTCGTCGCGGTCGGCATTCTGGACTTCGACGATTTCAAGCAGATCAACGACAACTACGGCCATGCCGCCGGGGATGGCCTGCTGCGCACCGTGGCGGCGCGCCTGGTGGAGGCGGTGCGCTCCAGCGACACCGTGGCCCGCCTGGGTGGCGACGAGATCGCGCTGGTGTTGCAGGGCATGGCCACGCGCGACGACCTGGAGCCGATGCTGAGCCGCATTCGCCGCGCGGTGGACCTGCCCGTGGCGCTGCCCGGCGGCGAGCGCGTGGTGCATGTGCGCGCCAGCCTGGGTTTCACCATCTACCCCGACGACACCAGCGAGCCCGACGAGTTGCTGCGCCACGCCGACCAGGCGCTCTATGCCATCAAGCAGCAGTCGCGTAGTGCCAGTGCTCCGTTCTGGCGCGTCTACCAGCCCGCCACCGATCGCGACCACTTCAACCACCTGCGTCTGGTGCGTGACCGCTTCGCCGAGGGCGGCCTGCGCGTGCACTACCAGCCCGTGGTCGACCTGACGAGCGGGCGGGTAACGGAGATGGAAGCGCTGGCGCGGCTGGATGACGGCAACGGCAAGCTCATTCCGCCGCTGGATTTCATTCATCAGCTCGGCCGCGATGGCCTCGTCGCCCTGACCGGCCAGGTGTTGCGCCAGGCCGTGACCGACGCCCAGCAATGGCAGCGCGACTGGGGCGCCGAGCTGAGCATTGCGGTGAACATGGACCCCGGCATGCTGGCCTCGGGCGAGGCGCTGGCCCTGGTGAACGACGTCGTCGCCACCGCGAGCTTTTCGGCCAGGCGCATCGTGCTCGAAATTCTGGAGCACAGCGACTTTCTTTCGCTCGACACGGCGCAGCAAGCGTTGTCGGAGCTGCGCGCCGTGGGGTGCCGCATCGCGCTGGACGACGTCGGCAGTGCCTACTCCTCGCTGCTGCGCATGAAAGAGCTGCCGATCGACATCATCAAGCTCGACCAGGGCTTCATCCGCGGCCTGGCCGAGCGGCCGCAGGATTTGCGCTTCGTGCAGAGCCTGACGCAGCTGGCGCGCGGCCTGGGGGTGGATTTCGTCGCCGAGGGCGCCGAGACCGAAGACATCGTCGAGGCCCTGCGCGCCCTGCGCGTGCCGCAGGCGCAGGGCTACGGCATTGCCCGGCCCATGCCCGCTTCGGACTTCGGTCCGTGGCTGCAGAGCTGGTCGCAGCGCATGCGGCCGAGCGAGCCGGGCTTGCTCACGCGCATTGCCGACATGCTGGTGGGGCTGGACGTGGACCTGCTGCTGGCGTCGCGCCAATCGGTACAGACTCCGGACCTGTCCATCAGCCATCCGCAGGAGCAGTGCGCGATCTGCCAGTGGCTGCGGCAAAGCGGTCTGCCGCACGACAGCCCGCTCGTCCTCGCCCACCAGGAACTGCACGCCATGTTCCATGACTGGCTGGAAGCCGGAAGGAATGCCGACAGCAGCATGATCCAGTCGGCCCTCGACCACTTCCTGCGCACCGCGGGCGACTATCTCCGCAGCCTGCGCGCCTGAGGCACCGAGGCCCCGAGCGGGCCCGGCCCGAGGCGGAGCAGGGCGCTCAAGCTTCCAGCGGCTGTTCCCGCCGCGGTTCCGGCGCCCGCAAGGTTCCTTTGCTCAGGTGCAGCACGCTGTCGCAGCGCTTGGCCAGTTCCGGGTCGTGGGTCACCAGCACCATGGCGGTGCCGTGTTCGCGGGTGATATGCGCCAGCAGGTCGAAAATCACCTGGGCCGCGTCGGTGTCGAGGTTGCCGGTGGGCTCGTCGGCCAGCAGCAGGGCGGGGCGGGTGACCAGGGCGCGCGCCACGGCCACGCGCTGGCGCTCGCCGCCGGACAGCTCGCCCGGCTTGTGGTGGATGCGCGACCCCAGGCCCACATGCTCCAGCATCTCGCTGGCCTTGGCCTGCGCCGATGCGGCGGCTTCGCGGCGGATGCGCAGCGGCATCATGACGTTGTCCAGCGCGGTGAATTCCGGCAGCAGATGATGGAACTGGTAGACGAAGCCGACGCAGCGGTTGCGCCAGGCGCCTTGCTCGGCGGCGTTCATCGCCGCCCAGTCGCGGCCACACACCTGGATGCTGCCGGCGTCGGCCCGGTCCAGCCCGCCGAGCACATGCAGCAGCGTGCTCTTGCCCGAGCCGGAGGCGCCGGTGATGGCCAGCGATTGGGCTGCCTGCACCTGCAGGCTGGCGCCGGCCAGAACTTCGACCGTCTGCGGCCCGCCCTCGAAGCATTTGTCGACGTCACGGGCGATGAGGATGGGTGGGTTCATGGCGTGGGCCGGGAAGGGCTGGTGGGGTTCTGGAGCTGGACTTGGGCTTGCACTTCGACTTGGGCCCGATATTCGGGCACCAGCGCAGCCAGCAGGGCCTTGACCTGGGCGGCATCGGGCTCTGCAGTGGGCGTGGCCCCAGGGCCGCCGCTCGGCAAGGAATCGCCCCCCGAGGAGGATGTGGAAGCTTGGGCGCGGCGCGGGTTTTCCTGGCGTGCCTGGGCCGTATTGGGCGTGGCGATGCAGGCGACCAGCGCGTTCAGGTCGAGGGTGCCGGCATCGGCGTCGCCATGCCGCGCCACGCGCAGTTTGGGGTGGGGCGTGGGCAAGGTGGTTTCGTCGTCGGCCAGCAATTCCTCGAATAGTTTTTCGCCAGGACGCAGGCCGGTGAACACCACCGGCACTTCGTCTTCGCTCTTGCCGGAGAGGCGAATCATGAGCAGCGCGAGTTCGACGATCTTCACCGGCTCGCCCATGTCGAGCACATAGATTTCGCCGCTCTCGCCCATCAGCCCGGCCTGCAGCACGAGTTGCGCGGCTTCGGGAATGGTCATGAAAAACCGCACGATGTCCGGGTGCGTCACCGTGACCGGCCCGCCGGCGGCGATTTGCTGCGTGAAGCGCGGCACCACGCTGCCGCTGGAGCCCAGCACATTGCCGAAGCGCACGGCCACCATGCGCGTGCCCGGGTGCTGCTTGGCCACGGCCTGCAAGGCACGCTCGGCCAGGCGCTTGCTCGCGCCCATCACATTGGTGGGGTTCACGGCCTTGTCGGTGGAGATGAGCACGAAGCGCTGCGCGCCGCAGGCGGCTGCGGCGCGCGCGGCGTGCAGCGTGCCCAGCACATTGGTGCGTACCGCTTCGATCGCGTTGTCGCCCTCCATCAGCGGCACATGCTTGTAGGCCGCGGCGTGGAACACCACGGCCGGCCGGTGGGCGGCAAACAACAAACGCAGGCGCTCGGCCTCGCGCACATTGGCGGTGAGGTAGACCACCGGCAGCTCCGGGTGGCGGGCCTTGAGCTCCTGCTCCAACTGGTAGATGGCGAACTCGGACACATCGACGCACACCAGCTTGCCCACGCCGAAGCGGGCGAGCTGGCGGCACAGTTCCGAGCCGATGGAGCCGCCGGCACCCGTGACCAGGGCGCAGCGCCCGGCCAGCAGCTCCGACAGGCCGCGCACGTCGAGCTGCACGGCTTCGCGTCCCAGCAGGTCGTCGAGCTCCAGGGTGCGCGGGCCGGCCGCGGGGGCCCCGGCCCCGGCTTGCAGCCAGTCGTCGGCGCGCGGCAGGGTGAGCAGGGCGAGGCGCGCGTCGCTGGCCTGCTCCAGCAGCAGGCGGCGGGCGGATGAACCTGCGGCGCCAGCCACCAGGGCGTGGTTCACGCCCAGCTGCCGCGCGGCGGTGCCCAGCTTCAGCGGCGGCCCGAGCACGTCCATGCCCTGCAGGCTGCGGCCGGCTTCCGAGGGCGTTGGGCTGTAGATGGCCACGGCCCGCCATTGCTGGCTGGCACGCAGGGTTTGCAGCACGGTGGCGGCGTCGTCCAGGCTGCCCAGCACCAGCAGCGGCTGGGCGCTCGCGCGCAGCGCGCCCAGGCTGCTGCGCTCGGCGCGCATGCGCGCCAGCAGGCGCAGGGCGAGCAAGCCGGCACCCGCCAGCAGCGGGTGGATGAAGACGATGGAGCGCGGAAAATTGGGCAGGCGTATGACCAGCAGCGCCGCCGCCAGCGCCAGCGCGGCAACCCCCGAGGCCGTGGCCAGGCGGCGCACGTCCGGCAGGCTGGCGTGGCGCCACGGCGTGCGATACGCGCCGAAGGCCAGCAGGCAGCCGCCCCACACCACAACCGCCAGCGGCAGGCTGACGGCGACGATGCGCACGATATTGGCGGGCGCGTTGTTGCTGAACAGGCTGAAGCGAAAGGCGAAGGACGCGAGCCAGGCCAGTGCCACCACGGCCGCGTCGTTCAAGGGAGGAAGCCAGCCGATGCGGCTGGTGGTGCGGCGCCTGAGTTTCATGCCGTCTGCACCATCAGCTCCAAGCCGCGCGCCACCAGCTCGCACACCCGCCCGCGCTGCGCCGCGCTCATGTTCGAGCCCGAGGGCAGGCAAACGCCGCCTTCGAACAGGGCGCGGCTCGCGTCGTGTGTGGGCCCCCAGGGCCGGCCAGCCGGCCCGTCCCCCGAGAGGGGCAAGGAAACGCGGGGCGGTCCGGCGTTTCCTTGAGCCGGCGCATGCGGGAAGTAGCGGCAGCCGGCGTACAGCGGCTGCAGGTGCATGGGCTTCCACACCGGGCGGGCTTCGACGTTGTGGCGCTCCAGGAAGTCGAGCAGGGCATCGCGGCGCGCCTGGGCGCCTTCGCCTTCGAGTACGAAGGCCGAGAGCCAACGGGTGGAGCGGTGGCCTTCGGGCTCGGCCATCCAGCGCAGGCCCGGCACGCCCGCCAGCGCCCGCCGGTATTGTTCGAACACGGCGCGGCGGCTTTGCACCCGCTGCTCCAGCACACGCAACTGGCCGCGGCCGATGCCCGCGAGCACATTGCTCAGGCGGTAGTTGTAGCCGTCTTCCACATGCTCGTAATGCCGCGCCGGTTCGCGCGCCTGGGTGGAGAGGGCGCGGGCGTGGGCGATGAGCGCGGCGTCATTGCTCACCAGCATGCCGCCGCCCGAAGTGGTGATGATCTTGTTGCCGTTGAAGGAGAACACCGCAAGCCGGCCGAAGCTGCCGCTGGGCTGGCCGTGGTAGCTCGCGCCCAGCGATTCGGCAGCGTCTTCCAGCATGGGCACGCCGGCGGCCTGCAGCAGCGGCAGCAGCGCGCGCATCTCGGCGCTCTGGCCGTAGAGGTTGACGACCACGGCGGCTTTCGGCGTGATGCCTTCGGCGCGCAGCGCGGCCAGCGCCGCCGCCAGCGCCTGCGGCGACATGTTCCAGCTCTCGGGCTCCGAGTCGATGAACACCGGCGTGGCGCCGAGTTGCTTGATGGGGTTGGCGCTGGCCACGAACGTGAGGCTGGAGCACAACACCACATCCCCCGGCCCGACACCCAGCAGCCGCAGCCCGAGATGGAGAGCCGCCGTGCCCGAACTGGTGGCCGCCGCGTGTTGCACACCCACCAGCGCGGCGAGTTCCTGCTCGAAGCCGTCGACATGGGGGCCGAGCGGGGCGATCCAGTTGCTGCTGAAGGCCTCCTGCACCAGCCCGGCTTCATCCTCGCCCAGATGCGGCGAGGACAGATAGACGCGCTGCGACAACTCGCGCCGCGTGATGAGGTCGACCGCGCGGCCTGCCGCGTCCACCACCGGAACATGGTCGATGCGATGCGCGTCCATCAACGCCAGCACGTCGCGCTGGCAGGCCTGCAGCCCG
Source organism: Thiomonas sp. (assembly GCF_054608695.1). NCBI lineage: Bacteria > Pseudomonadati > Pseudomonadota > Betaproteobacteria > Burkholderiales > Thiomonas > Thiomonas sp. The sequence continues at coordinate 11,367 of NZ_JBTRXV010000056.1, read as the reverse complement.
ACCGTGAGCGGCGGATGCGAGGGCAGCACCGACAGTGGCGATGCGGCCTCCACCCCCGCCAGCGCGGCACGGCGCAGGTCGCCGTCGGTCACGGTGCGCAGCAGGCGGCCAGTTGCGCCATCAGTGCCATCGGTGACGAGCAGGATGCCTTGCGCGGTGGCGTCGAGCCGCGCCAGGGCGTCATGCAGACTGGCGTTCGGGTGGATGCAAAGCCGGGTGAAGGATTCGGGTTTCATGCGGAAGCACCTTGAAGCGGGCGGGCGGGCACTCCCGCCCAGGCCTGGCCCTCGGGCAGGTCCTGCAGCAGCACGGCGCCGGCGCCCAGCGTGGCGTTGCGGCCGACGTGCAGATTGCGCAGCACGGTGCTGCCCGCGCCGACCAATGCGGCTTCGCCCACCCGCACCGCGCCGCCGAGTTTGACGCCGGGGGCGATGTGGGCCCAGGCGGCGATGCGACAGTCGTGATCGACCACGGCACCGTGGTTGACGATGACGCCTGCGCCCAGCTCGGCCAGCGGCCCGATCACGCATTGCGCGGTGATGAGACAGCCGGGGGCGATGCGCGCCGTAACCGCCACGCTGGCGTGGGGGTGAACGATGGTGGAAAGCGTGGCTTGCGGCAACCCGGCGCGGAGTTGGTCGGTCTCTTGCCGCCGCACCGGGTTGTTGCCGATGGCCACATGCAGGGCCAGCGGCGTGGGCAGACCGGCCAGGGCTTCGGGCGCGAGCACGGGCACGCCGGGCAGCAGCGCGGTGCCCCAGGCGGCGGGGTTGCGGTCGCTTGCCACCACGCCGCGAAACGCGCCGCTGCACAGCGCAGCATCGGCAGCGACGCGGCCATGCCCGCCGGCACCGAAGACGATCAACAGGGGCTTGTCGGATGGGGCGGACATGGACATTCAGTAGCGGTTGACCTTGTGCAGCAGGTCGGCGGACAAGGGCAGGGTGGCGAGCAGATGGGCGATGCGCGCGGCAGTCTGGCCGTCGCCATAGACATTGTGCGGCGGCCAGGGGCCGTGAGCGATGGAAGTCCGCACGGCGGTGGCGATGGAGGCGGCTTCGACGGGAACGTCGGCGGTGTTGGCGTTGCGCTCGCGCAGGTTCTGCCGCGTGCCGACGTTGACCACCGGCGTGCCGAAGCTGGCGGCTTCGATGATGCCCGAGGAGGAATTGCCGGCCAGCACGGCGGCATGGCGCAGTGCGGCCAGATACGCCGGGCGCGGCAGATGGGTGATGCGCTTGAGCCCCGGCCAGCGTTGCGCTTCGAGCGCCTGCACGATGTGGCCCGAGCCGGCGTCGGCATTGGGCGCGAGCCAGATGACGTCGAAGTCCGTGCCTGCACCGGCAGCGCGCAGACCCTCCAGCAGCGCCCCGGTTTGCTGGGCGGCGTCTTCGGCCTCTTGCACGACGGGGTGGAACACGGCCAGAGCGTAGGGGCGACCAGCCTCCAGACCGAGTGCATCGAGTGCGCTGGCGCGCGGCGCGGTGAGCGCGGCGCCCAGATCGTCCAGCCCCGGCGCGCCGACCACATGCACCCGCCGCGGCTCTTCACCCATGGCAATCAGCCGTTCGCGCGATTCCGTGGTGGCGCAGAAATGCAGCGCTGCGAGTTTGCTGATGGCATGGCGCATCGGCTCGTCCACCGTGCCCGAACGCTCGCCGCCATGAATGTGAATGGCGGGCACGCCCAGATGCAGCGCGGCGGTGGCCCCGGCCAGCATCTCGCCGCGGTCGCCCAGCAGCAGCAGGGCGTCGGGGCGCTCGGCGGCGAGCACGTCGACCAGGCCCAGCAGGGTTTGGCCGACGGCGCGCGCCATGCCGCTGCGGTCGCGCGCCTGCACGTCGCTGGGAATGCGCGCGGCCAGCGCCAAGCCGCTGGCGGCGATCTCATCGACCGTGTGGCCGTAGTCCGGGTGCAAGTGCATGCCGGTGACGGCCACGGCGACATCGAGCGCCGGATGCGCGGCGGCGGTGCGCAGGCTGTGCTGCATCAAGCCGAAGTCGGCGCGGGTGCCGCTCAGGTAAAGAATGCGGCGGGTCATGCCAGATCGGCCCATTGCAAGGCACGGCCTGCGGCGGTGTCGGCGCGCAGGCGTTTGCCAATGACGGCGTCGAGTTCCGCTGCGGCAATGCCGCTGGCGGGGCGGCGCAGTTGCAGGTGGCCGCGCTGGAGCATCGTGCCGGCGGACAACGCTGCGGCCAGCACCACGCTGCGGCGGGCGACGGCGCGCACTTCGAGCTCATCCGGGCGCGGCGCTTTCACGCCATCGCCCAGCATGGCTTCGATGCGGCGGATGTCTTGCACCAGGGCGGTGAACTCGGGCAACTCGCTCGATGCCTGGTGATCGGGGCCGGGCAGCTTGCGGTCGAGGGTGATGTGCTTTTCCACCACGCCGGCACCCATCGCCACGGCGGCGAGCGCGGCGGCGTTGCCCAGGCTGTGGTCGGAATAGCCGACGGGCAGGCCGGTGGCGTCGGCCAAAGTGCGCAGGGCGCGCAGGTTGAGCGCGGCGTCGGGCGCGGGGTAGGCGGAGGTGCAGTGCAGCAGCACCAGCGGCGCTTGCATCGGTGCGGCGGCCTGGGGCGTTCCGCGTTGTTCCCATACGGCGCGCACCCAGCGCACCGCTTGCTGCGCCTCGCCCAGATCGGCCATGCCGGTGGAGAGGATGAGCGGCAGGCCGCTGGCTGCGGCTTTCTCCAGCAGCGGGCGATTGACGATTTCGCCCGAGGAGATTTTCAGCCGCCGCACGTTCAGGCTGGTGAGCAGATCCACCGCGTTTTCCGAAAACGGCGTGGACATGAATTCGATGCCCACCCGCGCGCAATGCGCGGCCACGGCCCGATGTTGCTCCGCGCTGAGTTCGAGCTTGCGCAGCATGGCGAGCTGGTCGGTCTCGCCGGTATTGCCTTGCTGATAGGCGGCGGTGGCGGTGCCAGGCAGGGCCAGGTCCTCGGCGCGGAAGGTCTGGAACTTGACCGCGTCGGCCCCGGCGGCGTGGGCGGCGTCCACCAGTTGCAGGGCGAGGTCGAGCCGGCCGTTGTGGTTGACGCCGGCTTCGGCAATGATGAACACGCGGTCGTTGGGCATGGCTTCGGATTCAGGAAGATGGGCGCGCTTGTTCGCGTGCATGGTGCCATTCGGCGAGGGCGAAGTCGTCGGCGGTGTCGATGTCCACCGAGCGCGCGGCGGGCATGATGTGGGCCGCGACCTTCACGCTCCACAGCCCGTGGCTGGCCGCATGGCGCAGCGCAGCCCGCCGCCAGACGTAGATGGAGCCATTCAGCGCCCACACGGCGGGCGCGCTTTGCCGTGCGGCCAGGCCGCGGCCTTTGCTGATGCTCACGTGGCCGCCGGGCTGCTGCTCGACGAGGTTGAAATAGGGGTTGAAGCCGCTGTCGAAGGCGGTGAGCACGAGGCCGGGAGCGTCGGAGGCGTCCGCCAGGGCGAGGCAGCCGTCCAGGTCTTCGCGCCGGCGCAGCGGCGAGGTGGGTTGCAGATCGACGATGCGCTCGACTGTCTGTCCTTGCGCTTCCAGGTGTGCGACGAGATGCTCGATGACGGGCAGTTTCGGCGTGTCGTCCCGCGCCAGTTCGGGCGGACGCAGATAGGGCACGGTCGCGCCAGCCTCGCGCGCAACGCGGGCGATCTCGGCGTCGTCGGTGGAGACGTACACGCCGGAGATGGCCGGCTGCGCCAGCGCGAAGGCAATGCTGTGCGCGATGAGCGGCTTGCCCGCGAAGGGCAGGATGTTCTTGCCCGGCAGCCCCTTGCTGCCGCCGCGCGCGCAGATGGTTGCGATGGTGGTCATGGGGTCACCAAATGCAGCGCAAGCCGGGAAGCCGATGCAGTTTTTCATCCACGGTGATCAGCGGAGCGCGCCATTCCAGCGCGGTGGCGGCAATCAGACGGTCGGCTGGATCGTTGCGCAAAAGATCCGGGTGCTGGGTGCGCTGCGCAATGCGTGCGGTGATTGGCAAGACCTGCAAGTTGAGGGCACTGATGATGTCGTCGATATAGCCTGCCACGTTGTCTGAGGCGATGTTGAGCCTGCCTCGGGCATCCAGCATGGCAATTTCCCAGAGACTGATGGTGCAGCAGGCCAGATCGCCGCTTTCCGCGGCCTCATCCATGGTTTGACGGGCTTTGGGACCGAGTCGTTGCGGCGCATCCGCCCAAAACAGCAGGGCGTGCGTGTCACAAATGATCGGCATCGGCATTCCACGCGTCGGCCATGGGTGCGAGAACATCGCCTGCGATCACCCGCCCGCGCTGTGCGGCAAGCCGTTGCAGTGCAGCATCGCGTGCATTCTGGGTGCGATTGGGGCCGAGTTCCGCCACGGGTTTTCCTCGCACGGTGATGGCAATGCGCTCGCCCTGCTGGGCGCGGCGGACCAGGGACGGCAGATTGTCACGCAGAGAGGTGAGTGAGATGGTGGTCATGATGGTGGTCATGATGGTGGTCATGACAAGACTCGAATCCAATCTGTACAGAAAGAATGTACAAATTATAGTGCGCTGATTGCAGCAGGCTTGTGGAATGGCGGGAGCGTCGCGTTGCCGAGCAGCGCCAGCGCTTCATCCGCCACCGCATCGGCCGCCAGGGTCGGTCGCGCCCAGGTCGTGGGTTCGGGGCGGTGGTCCAGAACGGCGTTGACGGCGGCTGGCAAGTCGGGCACATCCGCCACGCCTCGGGCAATGCCCAGGGTGGCGAAGCTGAAGGCCGACAGTGCGCCCGGCGAGCATTGCATGGCCAGCACCGGAATGCCCACGCTGGCCGCCTGCAGGCCCACGGTGGTGGTTTGCACCACGACACCATCGGCAGCGAGGATGAGCGGGTCGATGGGCTCTGCGCCGGGCACGCTGAAATGCACTTCGGGGCTGTCGGGCAGGCGCGGGTAGCGGTGCCAGTGGTTGGGATGGTGGCGCACGATGAGTGCGGCATCCGGGCGCGTCTGCGTCCAGCGGCGCAATTCGGCTTCCATCGCCAGCGGCAGCGCGTCGCCTTCGGGCCAGCGGGTATCGGGATGGCTGCGCGGTTCCGGGTGGGCGGCAAGCAGCACCACCTTTTTGTCTTGCCAGCCGAGTTGAGCGCGGAATGCGGCGGCGGCTTGGCGCGTGGCGGCGCTGTGCAGGGCGTCGAACGCCGGGTTGCCGGTGATGGCGATGATCTCCGGCGCCCAGCCTGCGCGCATGAGGTTGTCGCGCACGGCATCACTCAGCACGCAGACGCGGCTGGGGTGGCGGGTGCGGGCGGCGAAGGCGTCGCCGACGAAAGCCGACGCGCCGCCCCCAGGCTTTTGTTCCCCCTCGGGGGGCGAGGTCCGCTCGCGGACTTCCGGGGGCGCAGCCAGGCCGAACAGATCTAGCATGGACAGACTGGGAACTCCTGCCTCCGATGCTGCATCGACCACCGCCTGTTCGCTGCGTGGCGAGTTGGTCGCCAGCACCAGATCGGGTTTGAACTGCGAGAGGACGCGGCGGAAAAAACCGATGGGGTAGAAGCCGTGACGGCCTTTTTCCGTGAGCACTTGCTGTGCGGCCACCGCGCCGAGCTGCTGCTGCAAATCCCAGGCGTTGATGCCGAGATAGGCCAGGGTTTCGGCCTCGGGAATGTCGGGGTGGGTGTTGCCGGTTTGCAGGGCGCGGCCCAGGTCCAGCGCCTGTGTTTGTTCTTCGGGCGAGAGCAGATGCAGCAAATCCGCATAGCCCAGCGGCGTTTCGCCCGCGTCCAGCGCGGCGCGGCGGGCGGTGGTGAGGGCCAGCAGGTCGATGTGCGCACCCGGCAGGCGCGCGCGCAGCGCCTTGAGCACCGGCAGCATCATGGCGATATGTCCGCCACCGTAGGCCACGGCGAGAAGGCGTGGGCTGGCTGGTGTGCTGGCTGTGGTCGTGTTCATCGGGGCGCCGTGCTCAGTCTGGAAGCTGCGGCTCGAAGCGCCGCGCCCACAGTTCCAGCGCGGCCAGGGCGCGCAGTTCGCGGGTGTGGTTGGCGCCACCCGACACGTGGTCGTCGAACAGCTTGCGCACCTGTGCCATGTCGAACAGGCGCGCGCCCAAGGCGTTTGGGGCGAACAGCAGGTCGTGCAGCCATTGTTTGCGCGCGTCGCGGAACCAGTCGCCGATCGGCACGGTGAACATCTGCTTTTTGCGGTGGGCGAGGTCGGCACCGATGAGGGGTTCCACCGCGCGTTTGAACCAGTGCTTCTTGTCGCCGTTGTGCAGCTTGGTGCCGCCTTCGGCGCGGAAGGCGAATTCCATCATCCGCCAGTCGAGGAAGGGCGTGCGCGCCTCCAGCGACACGGCCATGCCCATGCGGTCCGGCTTGACCAGGTTGTTGCCCGGCAGCAGCAACATCATGTCGAGGAAGAGCATCTGGTTGACGCGGTCGAAGTGCGCAGCCTGCTCGAACCAGGGCGCGGCCACGTCGCGCACGCTGTCCACGTCGGCCAGTTTGCGGCGCAGCCAGGGCTGGAACAGGGCGGCGCGGGCCTGGGCGCCGAACAGGCCCGTATGCTCGACGTATTGCCGGGCGAAGTCGGCGGCGGGCAAGCCGCGCAAGGCGGGGTCGGCCATGAAGCCGGCGTATTTGTCGTACCCGGCGAAGAGTTCGTCGCCGCCGTCGCCGGTGAGCACGACTTTGACGTCCTGCACGGCGAGTTCGCTCACCTTCAGCGTGGGCATGAACGAGGCATCGCCGTGCGGCTGGTCGCAATGCCACAGCACATTCGCCCAGTCGTCCAGCATGTCGGGCTGGACGATCTGCTCGCGGTGCGTCGCGCCGAAGCGCTGCGCCGCGTCGCGGGCGAAGGGCGACTCGTCGAAGCGCGGGTCCGGAAAGCCGATGCAGAAGCTGCGCACCGGCTCGCGCCCGAGGGAACGCCGGGCCGCCCCAAGTTCCCTCGACTCCCTTGGGGGGGGGGCCGGGCTCGGCCCGGCCGCGGGGGCGCCCATATGCCGCGCCATCAGCGCCACCACGGTGCTGGAATCGACCCCGCCGGAGAGAAACGCGCCGAATGGGACGTCGGCGCGCAGCCGCAGGCGCACGGCGTCGTCGAGCAGGGCGAGGAAGTTGTCCTGCCAGGCGCTGAAGTGTTGTGCGGCAGGTTGCTGCTCGGCCAGGCTCCACCAGCGCCGGGTTGTGCTGCCGGTTGATGTGAGGCTGAGCACGGTGCCGGGCATCACATGCCGAACGCCCGCAAACAGGGTGAAGGGCGGCGGCACATAGTTGTAGGCGAGATAGTGCTGCAGCGCGGGCAGGTCGAGCGTGGGCTTACCCGGCTGCGCGGCCAGCAGCGCCTTGATCTCGGAGCCGAAAAGCGCACGGCTGCCGTCGTCCTGCACGAACAAGGGTTTGACGCCAATACGGTCTCGCACCAGATGCAGGGTTGGCAGATCGGGATTGCGCGCATCAAAAATGGCGATGGCGAACATGCCGTTGAGGCGCGGAAGAAAGTCCAGACCTTCGCGCTCGTACAGGCGCAGCAGCACTTCGGTGTCGCTGTGGTCGGTGTGGAAGCGCACGCCCTGGCGCTGCAGTTCGGCGCGCAGCTCCACATGGTTGAAGATCTCGCCGTTCTGCACCAGCGCGATCTTGCCGTCGTCGCTGACGAAGGGCTGATGGCCGCCCGCGATGTCGATGATGGACAGCCGCCGGTTGCCGATGGCGACTCCCTTTGCTTCGAACACGCCGCTGTCGTCCGGCCCGCGGTGGACGAGGCTGGCGTCCATCGCCGCCAGCGCCTGCGCTGCAAGGCTGCTGCCGGAGCGGTCGAAATAGCCGTAGATGCCGCACATGGTTCAAGCCGAAGTGAAAAGTGGGATTGTCGGTGACACGGGATCGGAAAGGCCCGCTGCGCGGCGCGCGGGCGAGTTGCGTTGGAACTGGCAGCGGGCAAGGGCGGACAAAGAGGCAGTGAAGCGGCGGCGCTGTCTCAGTTGCCGCTGGCCCGAAACAGTTGCCTTGCGGTCAGCCAGATGATGTACAGGTCGCGCCGCACGCCGTGGTGGCGCACATAGTCCAGATCGGCCTGCAGGCGTTGCTGGGGCGTGGCGCGCGAACGGTACAACGCCTGCGCCAGGCCGGTGATGCCGGGGCGCACGCTGCAGCGCAGGGCCCAGTCGGCGGGTGTGTAGTCGGCCGCTTGTGCGGGCACGTCGGGGCGCGGGCCGACCAGGCTCATGTCGCCGCGCAGCACGTTGATGAGTTGCGGCAGTTCGTCCAGGCTGGTGCGCCGCAGGATGCGCCCGACGCGGGTGATGCGCGGGTCGCCGCTGGCGGTGCGCTGCGGCCCCAGGCGCTCGGCATCCACCACCATGCTGCGGAATTTCAGCACCTTGAAGGGGCGGCCGCCGCGCCCCACGCGCAACTGGCCGAACAGCACCGGACGGCCGCTGTCGAACCAGACCGCCAGGGCCACCAAGGCCATGGGCAGCGCCAGCAGCAAGGCGGCGGGCAGGACGGTGGCGAGGTCGAACAGGCGCTTCATGGTGAGGTCAGTGCATGTCGTGGCAGCGCTGGGTGCGCAGGCGCACTGTGCGGCACCCGGTCCAAGGGGGCCAAGTGTTCAAGCTGCCGACGCGTGCGTGGGCTGTGCGGCGCTTGGCGCCGACTCGCCCAAGATGGCGGCAGCCTTGGCGATCAGGTCGCGGGCCAGCAGGCGATCGCTCTCCACTTCGTCCGGCGTGCGTGTGGCCAGCACTTGCGTGGCATGCCGCAACCGCGCGATTTCGCAGCGGTAGACACCCTGCCACGCCAGCCCTGCCTGTGCGTGCCCGGGTTTGTGCACGCCTTCAACCATTTCGCGATTGAAGGTGCGCGAGAGAATCACGCTGCTGGAACCCAGGCGCAGATGCTCGGCCAGCACCACGCGGCCGGGCAGCAGGCCTTCGTCCAGCCGCGCAATGCCGCCGAAGCCAAAGCGCTTGCCGGCGGCATGCGCGGCCTGCGCCACGCGATCGACCACGCCGCTGCCGAGCGGCTCGAACATGAAGCGCGCGCCGAGTTGGCGGTGCAAGTCGTTCAAGCCGACGTAGATTTCATCCAGCCCCGGCAAGGTGGCCCAGGCGGGCAGCGATTCCAGCGCCGCCCGGGTCTCCAGCAAGGCGATGCCGCGAGCGCGGCCAGCGATGTGGCGCAGGAAGGCCTGCAACGCATCGGGCTGCTCGAACATCGGCAGCATCAGGGTGTTGGCTCCGGCCGCGATGGCCTGCCCGATCTCGTCGCCGCTGCCGGCATGCAGCGGATTGATGCGCACGATCAGATCGGCCTTCGGCACCGCCGCGCGCACGCGGGCAATGTCCTCGGGGCGGTGGTCGGAAATGAACGTTCCCAGTCCGCCTTGGCGCGCCTGCTTGCCCAGCCGCTCCAGATCCACCATGATGCGGCCCACGCCACAAGCCTGGGCCAGGGCTGCGAATTCGGCATTGTTGGTGATCTGAATCCAGTCCATGCGGGGTGGAAAATTGGCGGTTTGAATCAGTGCCGAGTGTAACGGCGCAGCAGCTTGCGGCCGACCTCGGAACCCAGTGTGTCCCAACGCAGCAACACTGCCAAACCCGCGGCAAACAGCGCGCCTGCCAACACTGCGGGCAGCGCCAGTGGCTGCATGCCGGAGGTGGAGGCGGGCGCCGCGTCAAGCAGCCAGCCCATGGCGCCCAGCAGCGCCAGGGAGGCCAGCAGCAAGCCGCTGTTGCGCAACTCGAAATCGCCGGTGCGGGTGCCCAGGCGTTGCCACAGCACGGCGGTGGCCACCAGATAGGCCGCGCCATAGGCGGCCAATGCCCGCCACCAGACGTCGGGCAGCCACCAGCCAAGGGCAAACAGCGCCAGCAGGCCGCAGCCATAGCCCAACACCTGGTCGGCGATGCGGCGGTGGCTGTTGAGCCGCGCCGCCAGCACCAGTTGCGCCGCCTGCAGTGGCAACAGCGCCAGAATCCAGCGCATGGATTGCACCACCTCGCCCTGATCGGCCGTGTTCATATGCCCCCAGCCGAACACCAGGCGCACGCCCAGCGGCGCAGCAAGCATGCCGCAGGCGCCGAGCAGCGCTGCCAGCAGCAGCATGGACTGCATCCACTGCCGCCCGCGCAGGCGTGCGCCTGCCGCGTCTCCAGCAGCTTCTGCCGCCGACAAACGGGCCAGGGCGAGCGCTGCAGCCACGGCGAACAGGGTGTGCAGCGGCAACTCGCCGACGCGCTGGGCGTAATGGAACACGCCCAGGCGCCCGGGCCCGGCGCTCGATGCGAAGGCGCGCGCCGCCAGGGTGTAGAGCACCGTCAGGCCAGAGGCTGCCAGGGCGAGTGCGGCGGCCTGCAGTCCACTCGCGTCGGGCCAGAAGGGCGAGTTTGCCGATGGGGCATGTGGCAAGTTGGCAACGCGTCGCATCAGCGCCCACCTGGCGATGGCGGCGGCGGCGATGCCGGCGGCAATCCAGCCGAATTGGTGCAAGCGCGCAGCCAGCACCAGCCCGGCGATGAGCACCAGATTGAACACCACATGCCCGGCGTATTGCCACTGCAAGCGCCCTTGCGCCTGCAGTGCAGCCGCGCCCACCATGGCGACCGCACCGGCCGGCAAGGCCACCAGAGCCGCCAGCCCCAGGGTGTGGGCGGCCAGATGGGCGTCAACCCCCACCAGCCCCGGTGCCAGCCAATGGGTGATGGGTGCCTGCAGCAGCCAGCTCACGAGCCCGGCGCCGGCAAAGGCCACCAATGCGAACCGGCTCCAGCGCGCAGCCTCGGCGGCAATGACCTCGGGCGCCCGTCCGGCCATGCGCGGCACCATCACCGCCGGCACTGCCGCCCCCCAGAGCAGCGAGACGGTGAAGTCCGGGTAGGACATGGCCACGAGCGCCGCATCCGCATGGCCGCTCAGGCCGAACTGGGTGGCGACCACGGCGTCGCGCAGCACGCCCAGCAGGCGGCTGGCGGCGAGCAAGAGCAGGCTGAAAGAAAAGACCCGTGCGATGGACATAGCCGCGCATTGTCGCTTCCATCCAGGCTGACAGTCCGCTTGAAACAACAGGATTGCGGCGCGCATCGGCCCGTGCCATCAGCACCTGGGTTCTTGGGGGATGGCTGGCCCCAAACGACGCGTTTTCAGTTGTATATAATTGCCGTTTTGCTTGCGCCCGTAGCTCAGTTGGATAGAGTACTTGGCTACGAACCAAGGGGTCGTGGGTTCGAATCCTGCCGGGCGCACCAATTCAAGGCCCAGATCTTCACGGATCTGGGCCTTTTCCGTGTGCGCCCGGCACGGGCGCACTCCTGCGGGTGCAAGTCCCGCCACAAGCTGGTCATGGCGAGTGAAGCGAAGCGCAACTGCGTGAGGGCGACCGAGCGTGGGGAGGAAGCGTGGAACGTAAATCG